>NZ_JBEOVN010000039.1:0-44994 GCF_040295565.1 Streptomyces sp. NPDC002785
ATATCCCGCTCCGCGGGATATGCCCCGGCTTGCCGGGGCATAGAGCGCGAATTGCGCAAGCGCAATTCGAATTCCGGCGCAAGCGCCGGAATTGAATTCCGCAAGCGGAATTCAAAAGGCAGGGCATTCGCGCAAGCGCGAATTGGAGGCGACCGCGCAAGCGCGATCACCCGGGCTGGCTACGGGGGAAGGTGCATCACGCGCGAGGCTGTGTAGGGCTTGGGAATCCCAGCCACCACCCCCGCAACGAGAGTGACGGACCATCGGGCCGCATGGGTACCGGCCTCGCCGCAGCGAAGGGTTCCGCTGCGCTCCACCCTGACCCCTCCCCCACTCCCGAACTTGCTCGCTCGCGTTCACCAATACCCCGCCAGCATACACGCCAACCGGCCACCGTGGGACAGAATCCGACGAGACGTCACCTGAGGGGGCGAACATGCTAAGTAGGCGATGCATCACGTAAATGCACTGTGTAGCGTTTGGGTCCGTGCCGCGCCACCCCTGCCCCGGCCAATCAACTTCCGGTTGAATTCAGAATTGCGCGGCCCGAAATAGTTCAGCCACGGAAAGGACGCTCCGATATGGGACCGGTTGAATTCGACGTGCGGAGGTACCGGAGCCGATCGGCCGCTAGGCCGGGCGGCGGAACCGCCTACCGGCACCAGCCACGCTTCCTTGGTTTTGATCGTCGCGGCCGGTACCACCCGAGACTCAGAGCCGCTGCTGCCGCCTACAGTCCGCCACCGGTCCCGCGCAGCCGCGCGCGAAGCCGCCTCAGCCCCGCTCGCGAACCGACGCGCAGCAGCTGGTGGGCCGCCGCCGGATGGAGATCCTGCGGCCTTGCCCGGCTGGTCGCAGCCTCGCCGCTACATGCAGCGGTTGGAGGGCACAGTCGCGGTCGTGGGGGGCGCGCCTCTAACTACCAGATAGGCGCGAAGCTGTGACCTGCGGAAACGCGAAAGTTGTATTCCCCTGCACGCATAGATCGCGGTCGACCGGCCGGAGATCTATGCGGCCTAGCCGACTAGATCTCTCCTGGCTAGGGACACGTCGAAAGTGAATGGATCTCACGCATAACATCACTCGTGAGGTATGTTATGCGCCTCAGTGATCATGAAGGAGAGTCAGTGGCTCAGCGCGTGAGAAGCAGTGCGTCGGTGCCGTCGAGGACGACGCCGCTGGCTCCTGTCCCGGAGCCGGAGCGGGATTACGTCAACGGTCTCGAGTCCGCTGCGGCCCTGCTCACCAAGTTCAAGGAGTTGTCCAAGGGCGGGACGCTCACCTACGACCGCAAGCGCCGTCCCTACGCGTTTTACGGGACGAACCACCACAGCGTCTCGGACGTGCTTCAGGCGAACCTGTGGAAGTTCCGGCTGACGACGGTGGCCCGGGACGTGCTGGACTACATGGTCACGCACCATGACAAGAAGGGCTTGGTGGCGACCACCCAGGCGAAGCTGGGCGAGCACTTCTGCTGCTCACAGACCAAGGTCAGTAAGGCCATCGGAGAGCTGAGCCGCCACAACTTCACCTGGAAGGAGAAGCGCGGCGTGTACCAGCTCAACCCGCTCTACGCTTTTAGGTGGGGCAGCGACCGTCACCGGGAGCTGGTCGTGGGGCTGCAGGACGTATTGCTGGAGCACCAGATCGAGATTCCGACGGTTGGGAAGAAGGAGACTTCGCGATGAGCAGCACGATTGCCGGATTCCGCGACCCGCAGATGTACGAGGTCCTGCCCAACGCGTGCCTGTCGTCGACGGCCCGCGACATTTTTGACGTGCTCACCGCTCGCCAGGAGCCCGGCGGCCTGGTCCACATCCGTCAGCAGGAACTCGCCGAGCGCCTGGGCCTGTCGCAGTCCGCGGTCTCCCGCGCGATCGGGCAGCTGCGCGACAAGGGCATCATCAGCGAGCGCCAGCGCAAGGGCACACTGCTCATCCACCCGCTGCTGGCCAGCTACGAGTCGCTCGCCCATATGATCAACCACATCGAGGCCCCGGACACCCACGTGTGGCCCATCAACTTCCCCGTCGGTGACATCCGCCCGCCCCGCGTACGGGACGGGCGCACCGGCACCGACTTCGACCCCGACCCGGACGGCGGTGAGGACGCGCCCGCCCCCGACGTGCGGCCCGCCCTCCGGCTAGCCGGCTGAACCGCCGCCGTACGTCGCGCACCACCACGGCGCCCCCCGATGCCAGGAGGGCGCCGTCGTCGTTCCCGGCCGGGACAGGGCAGCGCCGGTAGCACCAGATAGACCGGATCGTTCTGGAGCAGCAGAACAACCAGCAGCCAGCCGGACCGCAGGCACTGCATGCAGCAGGGCGAGCAGCGTGCAGCAGCTGGCCGTGCTGCACCGGCCGGGGCCGGCCTGCTACCCGTGCAGCACCCGTGTGCCGCCTGGCCCATGCAAATGCTGCGCTGCACCCGCGACACCACCCTGCTGCACCCCGACGACCACCACCAGGACGACGGCTACCACCCCCGCTACCCATCGAGCAGCACCCGCTGTGCACCCTGGCGAGCAGCACGGCCAAGAGCAGCGGCATCCTGTTGCCGCAGGCCCTCGACTCACACCTCACACCCTCACAGCGCGCCTCGCCCACCTGGGGAAACGGGCTGTGTGCCACGCAGGAGCGCCGGGGTGAGTGGTCTATAGGACGGTGCCGTGCAGGGCGCGGCGGTCGCCGGACATTGCGTAGCGGCGGGCGGCGAGGCCGTTGTCGAGGTTCTCGCCGATCTGCTCGCACAGTGGCGCCAGGACGTCGGCGGCCGCGGCGTCGGACAGGTAGGCCGGGGCGACTTCGAGCATCAGCTCACCGAGCTGATGGGTGTGGGCGGCGAGCTCGTCGACGACGCGGCGGAGTTCGACGAGCGCGGGATCAGCCGGCGGATCGGCGGGCGGCGGAGGCGGGGCGGTGCGGAGGTCGCGGACGGCCTGGAGGACCACGGCGCGCACGGTGGGCTCATCAAGGGCCGTCAGGCCGCTGTGAGCGAGCGCGACGAGTCGGCGGGTGATCAACTGCGCGACGGTGTCCGTACGGCCGGAGACGGCGATCAGGGCGCGTTGGGACAGGCCGTAGTCGAGCGCGGCTGCGGCGGCCGGGTCGCTGTCTCGCGTGCGAGACGTCCCGGGGCCGGCTGCGACGGCGTCGTGGATCGCGGCCAGGGCGCGGGCGACGTCGAGCAGCCGGTACGCGTGGGCGCGGCTGATGCCGAACTCCGTGGCGCAGTACGACTCCCACGAGGTGAAGCCCAGGGGGAGCCAGACCTTGGCGGCGTGCGCGGCGCGGACCCGGGCGGCGAGCACCGCGACGGAGCGCCGGACGTCGTCCATCGCCGCGCGCAGCCCGGCCGTCATGTCGCGGGCCTGCGTCGTGGTCAGCGTCGGCCGTGCCGGTTCGGCGACGTCGTCCTGGTCCTCGTTGTGCTCGCCCATGACTCCATCGTCCTCCGCGGCGCCGGGCCCGAATAGGGCGTGCGGAAGCACCGGCGCGAGCCCTGTCTCACAGCCTCACAGCTCAGCGCGTCCACCTGGAAAACGCCCTGTGAGGCTCATAGACCTCACAGGGCGGGGCTGTGCGTGACTCCGGTGCCGGTCTTCGCGGATCAAGTCGTCTCGCCTACGGTCGCCTTCATGAGCAGCGACGGCGTAGTGGTGGATGAGGCGGTCCGTGCGGCATGGAACACCTACCGGGTCCTGGAGAAGCGGACGCCCGCCAAGGAGCGCCAGGAGGCGCAGCAGCGGGTGAAGGCGGCGATGGACTCCGTCGGGCGTGAGGAAGTCTCCCGGGGCACGGTGTTCCTGGTGGGGGTGCTGACCGGGTACTTGATCGCTGAGCCGCCCGGGGGCGGGGAGCAGCTCGATCCGCTGAACGACCTCATCCCTGCCGTGATCCGGCGGCTGCCCTCCTTCGAGATGGCCGACCCGGAGCAGGTGCCGATGGTGACCGGAGTCCTCATGGCCGCCGCCATGGGCATGGACACCGTGGCCTGGCGCGACCGGTTCGGGACGATCGAGCCGAAGGAGGCCATGGTCCACGGCTTCGTGCTGTGGCTGCTCGCGGACCTCTTCGACTCCCTGGTCGACAAGCCAGGAACCATAGACGAGCTGATGCGCGAAACCTTCGGGACCATGGGCACCTTGGAAGGCTGACGTAGCACGAACGGCGGTCGGCGTAGCTCTGGTGGGCCGGGCTCATTGAGCAGCGGAAGGCGACCGTGACGTCGCCCAAGCCGTCGACCGAGCTGTGGGCGCGGGCTCCTGGTTCCCGGTGTGCTCGCCCACGACTCCATCGTCCTCCGGAACGGAGGGTGTGCCACCAGGGCGTGCGGCAGTGAGCCGACGAGTCGGTCTCACGGCTCTGCTGATCAGCGGTTCACCGGATCGAGGGGTGGGCGTGCTGGATGCTGACGGAGGGGAGGGTGACGATGCATCGCCGGGATGGACCTCACAGGCTCATAGCCTTACAGGTCAGCACGTTCACCTGGGGAAACGGGGTGTGAGCCTCACACATGGCAGGTGGCTGAGGGGCGTCAGCACCGTCCTACGATCCGCGTCATGAACAACGAGACCGACGCGGTCCGGGTGGACCCGCGACAGTTGCCGCCTGACAGCTTCACCGACTCCGACGTCGTCAGGATCGAGCTGGTGAGCTCGGCCGCATCCATCGCACGCCGCCTCGTCCGCTACGTGCAGATGGTGGGCGAGGACCAAGCACAGGCGGGTGATTACGTGCGTCTGGCGAAGGTCCATTACGCGAATGACTCCCTGATGAAGGAGGCGGTGGTTGCCGAGCGGGTCCGCGGTACGAGCTGGGAGGTTCTCGCAGAGGCTCTTGGGGTGACTCCGGAAGAGGCGGAGAAGGAGTGGGGCGGCGCGGAAGCGAGATGGCGTCGCGAGACCCCCGTCACCAGCGTCTATCGCAAGGACCCTGGGTATTTCGCGGCAGCCGCCGACGAGTACATCACCACGGACAACCCGGGGCGGATCGGCCCCGCCGGGGGCCGGCCGTTGTCAGCTTCCCTGGACGCGGCAGCTCACGTCACCGGCCGGGATATCGCCGCAGCGGATCAGGCGTTCGCAGGCGCTCCTGTCTGCGCGCACTGTTCCCGCTGAGCCCTGCCTCCCTGTCGTACGCCTTCATTTGCCGGGCAGGCGCTGTCGGTTCTTCTCCTTCCCGGCCGCCTTCCACACCTGGGCGCATGAGCATCCGGCCGCACTGTAGGCCCTGTGGTGGGCGCTGACCGCCTTAGCAACGCGAACGAGGACCGATGCCGAAGAAGCCACCGCACGATTTGACGTACGGCTACAACCCGGAGACGAAGACGGTCCGGGTCGATCAGCACGACCTGGCGCGGCTGCTGTTGATGTTCCGCTCGCTGATGCGCGAGCGGAAGCCTGACTCGTGGGATCACATGAGGGACTACGACCTGTCCTTCGAGCGCCTCGCGGACGCGGTTGATGCCAGCTCGCAGATCCGGTACGGCAAGCGCTGGACAGGGCCTGATCTGCGGATGCGCTGCACCACGACCGAGGCGGTCTACGACTGGCCGAACGGCGCCCCGTACAACGGGGAGGCGACGTTCACCTGGCTGGTACCGGGTTACGGCTCGCACGCCACCAAGGACGAACGCTTCCGGGGCGTCACGCACCAGGCGCTGTGCGGGTTCAGCTGGGCGAAGGACGACAGGCCGCGCCGGGTGGAGGGTCCGCCGGACTGCCCCGAGTGTCGACGCGAGGTTCAGCTTGGTGCCGACCGCCCCCGTGGCAACTGGTGACTACTGGGCGGATATGCGTTGCCGCCCAGGTGGCACCTGGTGGATACGGCCCCTCGGGCTGCGGGTTCCCCGGCACACTCGGCCCACCAGCCTGCGTGGACGAGGAGAAGTGCGATGCCCAAGAAGACCGCCCCGGACGACGCGTACGACCCCCAGAGCAACACGGTCCGCGTCGGGCGGCACGACCTGGAGCGGCTGTTGCTGGAGTTCCGCTCGCTGGAGAGCCAGCAGGCGCCCGGCAGCTGGGAGCACATGGGTGACTACGACTTGTCCTTCGAGCGGCTGGCCGACATCGTCGACGCCGCCGCTCAGGCCCGTCAGGGTGCCCGCTGGGAGGGTCCTGACCTCCGGATGCGCTGCACCACGACCGAAGACGTCTACGCCTGGCCGGAGGGCGCGCCCTATGAGGGCGGGACGACGGCCACGTGGAACGTGCCGGGCCATGGTTCCCACGCCACCGATCCCACCGAGGATCTGACCATGTCGCTGTGCGGCTTCAGCTGGGCGGAGGGGGAAGGGCGGGGTGTGAGCGGCCTGCCGGACTGCCGCGAGTGCCGACGGGAGGTACAGCTCGGTGCCGACCGCCCCCGCGGCACCTGGTGACCCCGGCGCGGATCCACGGTCCCGTCCAGGTGGATACGGCTGCGGCTACGATGCGGAACGCCACGACCCCGGCAGTTGCGATGCCGGGGTCGTGGCGTTGTCACCGGGTGGCTATCCGAGCCAGACGATGTTCAGCACGGTCAGCCGGCGCAGCGTCCGGTTCACCCAGTAGGTGAGGGAGAGCTGGCCGACGGACGCGTAGCGCACGTCCTCGCCCTCGAGGTCCTCCGCGTTCCACTGGCCGAAGCCCCACGGGTCGCCGGCGGCCGCGCCCAGGATGTTCCACACGGTGTCTTCGACGTGCTCGGGCAGGGTGTCGAGGACCTTGGCGGCCGGTGCGGAGAAGCGGACCGCGTACGGCTGTCCGCTCACCGGCGCCTTCCCCGCAGCTCCGCCATGTCGATGGCCTCGCTGTCGTCGTAGCCGGAGGCGACGAACGCGTCGACGGCCGGGGCGTGGGCGAGTCGGCCCTGCCAGTCCTGGACGACCGCGTACAGCCCGCCGAGGGAGAACGTCCGGCGGGACTCCTCCAGTGCCGCCGCCCACTCCCGTTCGAAGGCCGGCACCCACTGCGGAGCGCGCCGGTCGGCGCGCAGCTGGGCGAGGAGTTCGGCTGGAGCTCCCGGGGCGGGGGCGTACGGCGTGACGGGGGCGTGGTCGGGCTGCGCGCTCATCTGGTCCTCCCGGCGGGTCGTCACCTCACCGTACGCGCGCCGGGTGGCCGTGGAAGCGGACATGCGGTGATCCCTCCTACCGGGTGCCCAGGGCGCGGGCGACGGCCTGGGCGTGCTGGCGCAGCGCCAGGTCCTGCTTCTCCCATGTGGCGGCCACGTAGTTGAGCAGTCCGGCCGTGGCGCGCTCTGAGTCGCTTGGGTCGCTGGTCAGCAGCCGGTCGGCGGCGTACGAGACGTCTTCGGCCGGGGTGGGGTAGTCGTCGGCGTCGGCGTCCGGGTCGACGTCCAGGACCAGGAGGTAGCGCACGCCGCCGCGGGTCTGGACGGTGATGGTGTCCTCGCGCGGGGAGTCCGGCGTGGCAACGTAGAAGTCGGGGTGGTTGAGGATCGCTGCGGCGAGGGCCTCGGTGAGCGCCGGCGCGGGCAGGATGTCGTCCGTGGTCGGTTCGGCGTCCTGCAGGGTGAGGTCGAAGCCGTTGCCCGCGAGCGTGGTGAAGGTGACGCGGTCGGAGCCGGGTTCGGCGTGGGCACCGAGGATGTGCGGGCTGCCGCGCAGCGCGTCGGCGATGCGGACCGGGTCGTGGTCGGCGTCGAGCAGCGGGCTCTTGTCGTGGTCGATGGCCGGGAATTGAGCGGTCATGCTTTCGCTCCTCATTAGTAGTCCAGGTCCAAATAGTCGATGTCGGAAATGGAGACTTCCGAGAGTCCCATAGCCCGGCCTCCGCCGTCCTGGAAATACACGTCTTTCAGTCCCTCGGCAATAATTTCGCGCATCTGCTGGTCGCTGGCCCCGGCGTCGCGGGCGTCGAACAGGCGCTGCGCGTACACCGGAGGGAGGTGCACGGTGAGTCGCCGGAAGCGGCCGTCGTCGGTCGTGCCGACCGGCGCGGTGTAGCCGAACCGGGCCCGCGTCTCCACCGTGACCCCGCCCGTGGCGGCCGCCTGCTTGCGTCGACGCTTGCGGATCAGCGGCTGCCAGCGGGAGCGTACGGTCGCGTCGATCTTCGCGGCGATGCCCTTCGGCGGGTGCTTGCGCTCGCCCTTGCGGTAGCGCTCCACCGACCGCTGGCTGATCCCGAGCTCCGCCGCGACGGCCTTGGTCGTCTTGAGCTGCTTCATCAGGAAGTTGATGCGGCCCTGGAGGGTCTTGGGCGGCTCCTTGGTGAACGCTTCCCGGTCGGCGCGCTCGATGGCGTCTTCGATCTCTCCCACGGCCTTTACTCGCCTTCGTCCAGGACGGCGTCGTGGCCGTCGCCCTTGATGTGCCGGGCCGGGTTCAGGCCCCTCTCCATCCAGTCGACGGCGAGGGCCATCTCCTGCACTCCCTCCACCTTCGCCAGACCCGGCGTGGGCCCGAGGCGGAACCCGCCGGGCTGCGGCTTGCCGGACGCGGCGTACGGCAGGAAGTCCAGCGGCGAGGCGCCCGGCGAGGGATAGACGACGCAGTCCGAGAGCACGGCGAGGGGGTACAGGCCCGTCATCGACGCCATGTTGCGCAGCTTGCGGTGCATGTTGACCCGGGCCTTGCTGATGACGGCGGCGCGGATGTCCGGACGCCAGGTGGGCCGCTCCAGCGCCGGCCACCGCTCGCCCTCCTTGTAGTGCTTGCCCTGCGGGCGCTCGCGGAGCTTGCCGACGCCGCCCTTCACCGTGGCCTTGATGGCGGACAGGACGGCGGCCAGGGCCGGGTCGACCTGCTTGTGCTGCTCCATCGCCGCCAGGAACTCCGTGTCGGTGAGGTCCTTGGTGACGCCGAGGTCGGCGAGGGTGTCGACGTAGGCGTTCTTGAGGCGGTCGTGCCACGGGTCCAGGTACGCGCCGGTCTCGCGGCGCAGGTACGCCTCGATCGGGTGTACGTCGTGCCCGAGCTCCTGGGCGTAGGCGACGGTGTGCGTCTGGTACCAGGCCGGGCCCGTCGGACGGGTGCCGTCCGGGGTGAACGGCGACGGGAGGCGCGGGTCCAGCTCGATGTGGGAAAGGTCGACCAACCAGCTTCCGGGGATCTTGGGGTTGAACTTCGGGGCGTGGAAGTGGTCGGGCGCGGACAGGCCGACGACCAGGCGGGCCGCGGCGGCGAGGAAGGCGGTGTTGAGGTCCAGGCCGACCGCGAAGGGCAGCATGCACTCCTCATCGGTGAGCGTGTCCACCGACCGCACCCACTGGTACGCCTCCTCGTTGAGGAAGCCGCCGGTCCAGCCGCTGTTCACGACGACGGGGTGTTCCGGGGTGGCCTCCGGCGGTGCCGGGTCCATCGGCTTGGTGCCGAGCGAGCCGGGGTTGTGGCCGGACACCCAGTTGCCGGTCTCCGGGTCCTGCACGGCCTTGGTCGGCGGGCGCAGCGCGGTCATCAGCTCCAGGCCGGAGACAGCGGTGGAGCCGCGCGGGGTGATGACCCGCTGGGCGTACACCCCGAGGACGCGGGCGATGTCGGCCGGCTCCATGTCGGTGACGCCGGGCCAGGACCGCTCATCGAGGGCGTCCCAGGACAGGATCGCCAGCTGCACGCACTGCCGGTCGCGGCCCTGCGCCTTGCGGTAGATCCGCGCCCACGGGCCGAAGCCCCGCTGGGTGAGCTGCCACTTCGCCTTGGCCACCTGCTTGACCACGGGGTGGTCCTCCGGCAGGCGCAGGGAGCGACGCTGCTCGTGGCCCTCCAGGCGCTCCGGCAGCCCGAGCTTCACCGCGGCCGCCGCCGTGAGCACGATCAGCGGGTCGCTGTCCTTGCCGTACCGGTTGAGCTTCGCGGCACCGAGGCCGGACTCCTTGAGGGTCCACTCCACCAGCTCCGGCACCGTGGTCGCCGGGCAGTCCAGCACGATGCCGTCGACGCCGTACGCGGAGCCGTCACCGTCCAGAACGGCGAGCGGGCCGTGCGGAAAGCGCGGGTCGACGGCGGGCTTGGCGGCCTTCTTCGCTGCCGGACGCCGCGATGTCGCCGGGCGCGCGGGACGCTCGGGCGCGGCAGCGGCGGCCGGGGCCTGTGCCGGGTCGACCGTGTCGGTGGCCTCGGGCGCGGTCGGACCGGTGAACGTCTTGGGCACCGGAGCGGGCTGCGGCACGGAGGCCGGAGCGGAAACAGCGTGCGCGGGGTACTTCGCGGCCCACCCGTTCAGCAGCCGCTGGTACGCCGACAGGCGCGGCTCCTTGGGCTCGCTCCGGCCGTTCTCGTAGTTCTTCACCGTCTGCACGGTCGACTTCAACGCCTGCGCGAGGCGGGCCTGCGTGATGCCGGCGGCCTCACGCAGCCGGGCGCGCTCTGCCGGGGGCGGGAGCTGCGGCTCCTCCTCCAGCAATGCGTCGATGTTCGCAAACAGCTCTTCCTCGGATGCCATGTGGAGCTCCTTTCGTACCGCCACCCTAGCATCATTTACCCTAGTCTTTAGCCCATTTTTTTAACCCGTTCGGATTCCCTGGAGGGTGGGGGTGGACATGCAAGAAGGCCGCCCAGCGGATGCCGGACGGCCTTCGATGAAGTCTGAACCCTGGGCGTGTGGCCTGCCCCTTTCGGGGCTACCAGGGACAAATCCAAGGTCTTCCCCAACAGCGTACTCGCGCAGTGCGCCCGCCCGCAGGGGGATGCCCGCAGAAGCCGCGCGAGCGGCGAGTCACGCAAGAGCCCGCTGCGCAGGTGGCCGTCATTCCTTGGGATTCAGGGCGTGGCTCGACATCATCGAGAGCGTCTGCACCGACGTCATCGGCCCCGGCTACCGCCAGGAGCACGGACCCGTCGCCCACCCCGCCGAAGGCCGGGACGACGCCCTCGCCCGTTCCGCGTTCTCCCGCATCGAGACAGCCCGCTGGGACCAGACCTTCACCCGCACCCTGGACGAGCTCGTCGGCCTGCAGTCCTCCTTCTCCTACTCCAGCCCCGCCGTCCTCGGCACCCGGCAGGCCGCCTTCGAAGAACGCCTGCGCCGCGAGCTCACCGCGTTCAGCCCGAACGGCACCTTCGAGAACACCGTCCCCATCGAAGCCGTCATCGCCACCAGGCCGTAGCCGTCCGGCCGGTTGAAGAACCGCCGCCCGCCGCCCCCCTCTGCCCGCGACGCACGATCGGGCAGGCCGGCCCGCGGCGGGGAGCGGCCGACTGGGGTGACACCGGCCTTCAGTCCTCTGGCGTCGCCTGTTCGCTCTCAAGATCGGAAAGGAGGCGCTCAAGGCGCTGGTGGGCGCGGGCGTACGAGATCTGCTTGGTCACCGCTTCGGTGTACGCCGCGTCGGGTGCTTTGGGGTTCGCGCCCTTCAAGAGGCTCGCGAGCTGCCCGGCGAGGACGGTGACGATCTCCGTACTGCCCTCGGGTCCGCGGGCCAGGAGCAGCGCGCGTACCTCCTGGTCGTAGTGGTCGAGGACCTCCTCGCTCACCGTTTCCTGACCGGCCCGGTCGGCCAGGAAACGGCGGACCAGCGCCACGGCGTCGCCGAGGGGCTGGTCGACCCGGAACTCCTGCTGGGCCGCCTGCGCGGCCTGGGTGAGGGCCGTGGCCGGGCGCGGCTCCGGGGTGTTGATGAGGCCCTGGGCTCGCCATTCCTTGTAGGGGGGAGCTCCGGCGGCGGCGCGGCGGGCCTTGTGGTGGTTGGTCGGGTAACCGCCGGCGCTCCGGCACGCCCGGCCGACGACCGCACCACACGCCGTGCACTCCACCCGCCGGAACCAGCTCTTGGTCAACTCGGTCAGCTGGCCCGACTTGAGTTGCGGCCGCCAGTACCCCCAGCTCTCCTGCTGCGTCATGAGCCCTCCCCTCGCTCCGCTCCATCCTGGTCCGCCGGGCGACCGCCGTGCAGGCGAAACGACGGTTCCGGCCACGGCGAGGAAGACTCGCCGGTCTTCCGCCGGGCGGGCGACCTGGAAGCGGCGGTGCGCGCCCAGACTGTGCGGCCCGGTCCGTACGCCGCTTCCCCGCCGCCCCGGACTGGGCACGAGGCGAGGCGACTTCGCGGATCGCGCCCCGCTCGGGCCCGGCTGCGCCGTACGGTCGTTCCACGGATGGCGACCAGGCGGTGACGCCAGGTCAGGAATGGGAGGGGATCCGAGGATGGTCAACGCCCGTACGTACCCGCTGTGGCGGGAGCTCGCGATGAGCGAGGACCTCCCCAAGGAAGCCCTCAAGACGGTGATCGAGGCTCTGTGCACCCCGGCGACGACGCCGAACGGCTTCGACTCGCGCGCCGACCGGTGGCGGGAGGAAGCCCTCACGGCCGCACTGCCCGCGCTGCTGTCCCGGACGTCGGCCAAGCGGCTGCGCGGCCGGCTCCTGATGCACGCCGACGAGAAGACGCTGGCCGCCCTGGCGGCCGCGGGCACGGTGACCGCCGCCGACGTGCCCGCCATCCTGCGGCACCGCCGGGCCTGGGCCGGGCTGGTCTCCGCTCTGGCACGGCACCCCGGGCAGGTCGAGGCCGCTATCGCCCTCCTGCCCCGGCTCTCCAGCTACGAGGTGGAGCAGGTCGTCCGGTCCTGGGATCCCGACCACTTCACCCGCACCGAAGCGGACGCACCGGCCCCGCCCGTGCCACAGGAACTGTTCAATGCCGTCCTGGAAGCGTGCCTGACCCCGCTCGCCGCGTTCCTGCTCCACCCGGAGCCCGAAGAGGGCTGGGAGGCCGTGTCCGACTTCTCGAAGGACTGGTCGCTGGACCTTGCCGGCCACAGCGGCGGCTGGGCGATGCTGGCCCGGTGCCCCGAGCGGTGGGCGGAGCTCGCCGCACACCCCACGCTCGGGGCGGCCGTCCAGCACCTGCTGCTGGACCAGGCCGAGACCCAGGCCCTCGAGGACGCCCGTCTCCGCGCCGCCGGCGCCGACCCGGACAGCGAGGAACATCCTGCCGATCCGGCTCCCGTTCTGAGCGAAGCGCTGCTGCTCGCCTGCCTCCCGGCACTATGCCTGCCTGAGCTGGCCGAGCTGCCCAACCCGCAGGTGACAGCCCGCAGGACCCTGCACCACATCGCCAACCGCGTCCACAAGAACCCCCGCCTCGCGACCCTGGCCGCCGACCAGCTGCACGCGGCCACCGACGCCCTCGTGGCCCACGGCCAGCTGCTCAGCCCGCCCGAGAAGCAGGACGGCGACCACGACTTCGACGGCCGCGTCCTGCGCCTCGCCGAGGACCTGGCCCTCCTCAGCGCCAACCCCGACCATCTCGCCGGGGCCTGCGCCCAGCTCGCCGGCCTGGATCAGCCGGCCGTCGTCTCCCCCGCGCCGAGCCGGACCCTGATCCGCATCATCGACAACGTCGATCCCGACCACGACCGCCCGGCCCGGCTACTGGAACGCCACAACGAGCACCGCCGCGTCCAGGCCCTGGCCGCCCTCGCCGCCAACCCGCACACCCCGCACGCCGCCGTCACCGACGTCCTGGACGGGCTGCACCCCGCGGAGCTGGCCTGGATCGCCGAGAGGGCCGACGGCCCCGACTGGCTCCTGGACGCGGCAGCGTCCGTCCCGGCCGACGAGGACGAAGACGACGGTGTGCTGCGCCTGGTGAGCGACGACGAACTCGCCAAGCACCCCGACCCCGCGGCCGTCCTGCAGTCCTGGCTCGACTCCCCCGCCACCGGCGACATCCTCTCCCGCTCCGAGATCTACCGGGCCGTCGTCAAGTCCCGCCACCACACCCCGGAGCACCTGCTCCAGATCCCCGCCGACGAGATCCTCTCCCGCAGCGAACCCGAAGTCGCGCTGCAGATCCTGCTGGACCGCTGCGGACGAAACACCGACCGGTGGGCAGCGCTCGCCGCCGCGATGACCTTCGAGTACGACGAAGAGAAGATCACCTTCGGACAGCTCCTCGACTCCCTGGACCGCATACCCGCCGATGCGCAGACCTCCTGACCTCCATCGCCCGCCTCACGCGAAAGCAGCGCCACGTGACGGACCAAGAAGGATCATGGGCCGAGGCTCTGGCCGAAGAGATACGGGCCACCTACCCGAGCGTGCGCCTTGAACTGGGAATCGATCACGGCCCGTACCTCGTGCTCTTCTCGATCGTCGTCCCGGAGAGCCGGCGAGGGAATGGGATTGGCAGCCGCGTCATGCAACACATCACCGCCGCAGCGGACCTGCGGGGCGTACCCGTGACGCTCAGCCCGAGTGACGCCTTCGGCGGGGACCCGGTCCGGCTGGATGCGTTCTATCGACGTTTCGGCTTGATCACCAACACCTGGCGCGGTGAGATCGGCGCCCCAAGAGAGAGCATGGTCCGCGTGCCGCCCGGCTCCGCCGCAGCGGGTGAAGCCCCGCCGGTATATCCGTGGCAAACCTACTGACGTTCTCGTGGCCGAGGAAGCCGCGCTGCGCGGGCCGAAGGCCGGCGTCTGGGCTCTGGTCAGTTCGCGGCCCGACGGTCGTCGTCGAGGTGGACCATGGCGTAGACGTGTTCGTCCGGATGCCGGGCCAGGCGGGCCATCACCCACGCGGTCCGGGCGTCCATCCCCTCGCCGAAGTCGGCGGCCAGGCGGCGTGCCTGCCACGTCGTCTGCGGGGCCAGGACCCACCGCGTGAACGAGAAGCGGACACGGCCGGTGCCGGCTGTGGTCCGGCCCGCCCTGTCGGGGAGGTCCTCGGGGGCGGCACCGGGGAGATTCAGGTCGGTCACGATCGCGAGTGTGGCGACGGCCAGGACGTCATGGCCGTCGCCGGGCCAGAGACCACCAAAACGGGCGACGCTGCCGGGGTCGGGTTGACGCCCAGAGAGCCCCATGTTCTTTACGCCGTACATCGGACACAGGGCGGTCTTGTGGCAGCGGGCGGTCAGGCGTCAGGGTCGACTTCGCGGTGCGTGAACCGCAGGGGCTTGCTCAGCGACCGGGCGTAGGCGATTTCGGCTCGGGTGCTGTCTCCGATGTAGTCGCCGACCACGAGCACCTCATCAGCGAGCCGGATCTTCGCCCGGTGAAGATCGTCGAGTCGAACCTTCAGCGCCTCGGCCTCGACAGGATCGGACCAAAGTTCGTGGGGCGACTTCATGTCAATGCCCGGTTTGACGACGATCTTTCCGGCTTTGGTTTCCCGCAGATCGGCCTCGTTCATCTCGGTCATGAAGCGGGTGGAGCCGCAGATCACGACGATACGCGGGAGGCTCAACAGCTTCTTCGCGTCGGCGAGCTTCTCCTCGGGGGTGAGCGGCTGCGGGTATGACACTGGTTCCTCCTGGTGGTGTGGTCGAAGGGCTGCTTGCGGAAACGAGAACGAGGGCGCACTCGGCCTGGACGCCCCGGACGACGACGAAGACCTGCGGGACGTCGTCGAAGCCGACGCCGAACACGTCTTCACCGACTGGCGCTTCCGCCGAAGCCGGCCGAACGGAGCGCACGAGCTCACCCGGCCTGACGCAGCGCCGGAGCCCTGGCCGCACCGACCTGCCCGGCACGCTCGGCGCGGGCGCGGCGGATGGCGGCGTCCTGGACGGCGGAGGCGGTCTCGCGGGCCTGGGCGCGATAGTCGGCGAAGGCCGCTTGGGCGTCGGCGGGAATGTGGGAGGGGTCGCTGTCGTCGGGCGCGTCGGGACGCTGGTGGGCGGGGTCGACGGCGGCGAGGTGCGCTTCGAGGGCGAGGCGGTAGCCGGCTGATGCGGTCTCCCTGGTCTTCACCGGCCCGGCCGCGGCCGCGGCCGCGCCCGGGGTGGGGCGGTCGGCGGTCGGGGGCGGGGTGGTGTCGACGGTGCCGGGCGGCAGGACTCGCAGTGCCCGTACGGCGGAGGAGCCCACATGTTCGTTGGCGGTGGCGATGATCCGGGCGGTCAGGAGGCGGAGCTGGGTGGCGTAGGCGGGTGAGTCGGGGCGCAGGTCGAGGCGGCCGGTCTCGGGGTCGTAGCCGGTGGCCTGGACGTGGGCGGGCAGGGTCGGGGAGACGGCCGTGGCGATGCCGGGCCACTGGGCCAGGACGGTGCCGCCGGCAGCGGGCATGTCCCACGCGCGCTCGGCCATCAGGTGCTGCAGGACGGCGGCGAACCCGGCCGGGTCGCGCCGGTCGGGCAGCGCGGCGTTGGGCCGGGGGCGGCGGCGGGGTGTGCGGGTGGCCTGGCCGCGGGCCTTCGCGGCGGCGCGGGCCTGGTGCAGGGCGATCCGGGCCAGGTCGGCGCCGGCCCCCGGCGCCCCGGCCGCACCGGACCCTTCCATCGGGGCCGAACCCGCGGCCGGGGCCGGGGCGGGCGTCGTGGAGGAGGGCGCGGCCGGCGGGGTGGGCGGCTGGGTGAGGGTGTCGGTCATCGCTGGGTCCCGTCGATTGTGACGTGGCAGCTGGCGTGCGCGAGACGCAGGGCGTGGCGGACGAGGCCGGGGCCGTAGAGGCGGTCGGCGCTCTCGCGGCCGCAGGCGTCGACGAGCGGGGGGCTGGAGCGCGCCTTCGCCCTGGCCGAGCCGGTGCGCCGGATCGCCCAGCCGCTGACGGTGCCCCCCGGCGTCGACTACCACCGCCTGTCCGCCAGCGAACACCGGTGGATCTTCGACGAGCTGATCATCCCGATGTACCTGAGCGCCATCACCCCGCAGGACGACCCCGTCAGCCTGTACGTGATGGGCCCGCAGGGGGCGGGAAAGTCCTACATGGCGCGCATGCTGCGCCGTGCGTTACGCCAGCGCAGACCCACCGGGATCGAGGGCGGCACCTTCTCGCCGGCGAGCTCGGCAGGACCCTGCCGTCCTTCGACGTGGCACTGCGGACCTACTGGGAGGCGGCCCACCCCGGCGAGCCCCTCGACGAGTACATCCGGCGGACCGGGATCGCGGGCCGGGTCACCAACATGCTGCCTGGCCAACTCCAGGCCGGAGTAGGGGAGGTCGCGGCCGCCCTCCAACTGCCCGGCCTGGCCGGCTCGGCCGCCGGACAGCTCACCTCAGCCCTGGTCACCGCACTGCGCGAACGCCACGAGCGCGCCCAGGCCCTTGCGGGCGCTGCACGGACCGCGGCCCTGCTGGAGGCACCCCGGACTTGGAAGCCTTGTCTTACTACCCGCATCTTCTGGCCTGGGACCTGAGCCGGCTGCCCGCGAAGAAGGCGGTGACGCCGGTGGTCCTGCTGGACACCTTCGAGGACACCGCGGACCGCCACCGCGACCTTGAGCGGCTCCTGCAACGGCTGGTCTGGCTCATGCCGAACGTGTTCTTCATCCTCGCCGGGCGCAGCCGCCTGCAGTGGGCCGACCCGGGCCTCCACGTCGCCCACCACATGGCCGGCCTGCCCCTGCCCGGTCCCACCACCACGCAGTGGATCGACAGCCCCGACGCCGTCCGCGCCCGCTGGCAGCACCTCGTCCACACCCGACGTACCCGTACCGGCCGATAGCCGCAGCCTCATCGCGGCGCCGAGGCAGAGGTTCGTGGGTCCGGACCGCACACGGATCGAGGCCCGGACCTCATGTGGTCCGGGCCCCGATTTCACCCTGGCCTGTTCAGCCGCAGGGCCGTGAGGTCACTGGGTGTCGGTACTCTTGCCCACGAGCGAGGACAGCAGCTCGACCATGGTCGCGTTGACCGTGCACTGCTCGTCGATGAAGCCGTCGATCTTCCGCTCCAGCCCGTCCAGACGCTGGGTCATGTGGCCGCTGAGGTTCTCGACCTTCTGGTCCAGGTTCCCGACCTGCAGGCGCACCGCGGTGAGGTCGGACTTGATGATCCCGAACTCGCGGGAGTCCTGAGCCGAGCCCTCTTCGAAGCGCCGGGTCAGGGCAGCGAGCTCGCTGTGGGCAATGGGGTCCTCAGGCACGCGGCACGCTCCCGCCAGATCATGAAAAACAACAGACATCAGGAGCCTCACGATATCGCGGGCACCGGACACCGAACCCCAGCCCATCGAACCCGCTGCCGCGACAGCGCCGGCAGCTTCAGCCGGGCCCGCAAAGATGCGCCGGCTCCACCCCGGCATGACGATCGGAATACACGAAGACCCAGCCCGCGGGAGGCCCACATGCCGTCGACGATTTGGTCCGGCGCGATCTCGTTCGGCCTGGTCACCATCCCGGTCCAGGTGTCATCCGCCACCGAGGACCGGTCCGTCAAGTTCCACCAGTACCACCTGGCCGACGGCGGCCGGATCCGCACCCGGAAGGTCTGCGAGATCGACGGCGAAACCCTCAGCCAGGAACAGATCGGCAAGGGTTACGAACTCACCAAGGACCAAGTCGTCCCCGTCACGGACGAGGAACTCGACCTGATGCCGCTCCCCACCGCAAGAGCGATCGAAATCGTCGCGTTTGTCGACCGCGAGTCCATCGATCCCATTCGGATTGCCGACAGCTACTACCTCTCGGCCGCCGGAGCCGTGGCCACGAAGCCCTACGTCCTGCTGCGCCGAGCCCTGGAACGGAACTCGAAGGCGGCCATCGCGAAGTTCTCCTGGCACAACCGGGAACGCCTGGGCCTGCTCAGCATCCGCGACAACGCCCTCGTCCTGCACTCCATGAAGTGGCCCGACGAAGTCCGCTCCCCCGACGGACTGGCCCCGAAGGACACCGGCCTGGACGAGGACGAGATCGCCCAGGCCATGAAACTGATCGACTCGATGACGACCGACGACATCAGCGCCTTCCGCGACCACTACCGCGAGGCGCTGGAAGAGGTCATCAAGGCCAAGAGCGACGGCAACGCCCCGTCCGCACCGGCCGACGAGGAGCGCAAGGATACCGGCGGTGTCATCGACCTGATGGCGGCACTGAACGCCAGCGTGCAGAAGGCCAGGGAATCCCGCGGAGAAACAGGTGAACGCGCCACCGTCCACGAGATGAAGCCCCGCAAGAAGGCGGCAAAAACAGCCCCGGCCAAGAAGACCCCGGCGAACAAGAAGACAAGCAGCCGGAAACCCAGGAGCGCTTAGAGACACGCCGTGAAGGCGCCGTTCAGCCGATCGATCGCCGAAGTTCCCGGGTTCCACGACCGTAGCTGGACCGGGCACGGCGGGATGGGGGACCCCGTTCAGGCGCTCAGGACTGCTCAGAGGTGATGACGCCCGGGTAGGGGCGCCCCTTCACGTACGCCTGCATGTTCGCCACGATGCCGGCGATGCGGCCCGGTCCCCACGAGGCGACACCGGCGTTGACTGGTGCCGCGGTGGTGACGAAATTGAGGATGAAAACGTCGCGCAGCAACAGGTAGGGCTCCAGGAGCCGGGCCAAGTCGATTGGCAGGGGTCGCACCTGGGCGTAGCCGGCCAGGAACGCGCGGGTGAACTCCTCGTAGGAGCCCGGTTCCCGTGCGATCCGGTGGACGGACGAGAGGACGGTGGCGATGTCGAGGAGGAAGTGGCCGGTGCCGCAGTCGTCAAAGTCGATAATGCCGACGCGGCCGTCGGACATGGCGATCATGTTTTCGCGGTGCAGGTCGCCGTGGATACGTCCTCGGTCGTCCTGACCGCCCTCTTGGAGTGCTGGGGTGATCAACTCGGCGACCCTGCGGAGCGCGGCGGTGCCTTCGGTGCCCAGCTGTGCCTGGGCGGTCGGAGCGGTGAGGGCGTGCCCCTTGAGGAGGATGGTCTCCGCGTCCCAGACCGGCCGGTCAAACTCCGGCAGCGACACCGTCGCGGCGTGCTCGTGCAGGCGGGCGGTCGCGTTGCCCATCTGCTGCGCCACGCCGGGCTGGCGGTAGGGGGGCTCTGCTGTGCCGGGGAGCCAGTGGAGCAGGGCGAGGGTGGACGGCTCGTCGTGGCCGGGGACCGCGACAGGGACCACGTAGTGGCCGTCGGCGGTGGTGACGGGCTCGGGGACGGCGACCGTGCCGGTGGTGGCCAGGCTCTCCAGCCATCGCATCTCGCTGCGCTGCTGGTGGGCGGGGCGTCCGTCGCGTACGGACAGGCGTGCGACGTAGGAATCTTGGCCTGCCGGGGTGACGCGCCAGACGGCGTTGTCCTCGTACTGCTGGACTTCCATTCGTACGGCCGCGCCGTTGAGTCCGTAGTGCTCGGCCAGCGCGGACCGGGTCAGTCCTTCGAGCAGGTCGAGCTGCGCGGCGTGGGGAAGGCGGGAGAACGACGGCACGGGGGGCACGGGCTTCCTCGGTGGTCGGGAGTGGGAAAAATCGTAGCGCGGGCCGGCCAGCACGCTGTTCACGAGGGCTGTCATTCCGGGCCGGTTCAATGCGCTCGGTGCCCGGGGCGCGTGATGCGCTGGGGGGAGCAGGAAGCGTTCGCGGTACAGGCGGTCCTGGAAGTCGTCGATGTCGTGCGCGGCAGGATGGGTCAGCGGGGTGGGCAAGGCGGTGCAGGGGAGTTCTGCTTCGCTGTCGTCGATGTTGGTGGTGTGGGTGGCGTCGGGCCGGAATCCGAGGTTGGAGACGAGGTTGACGGCGGGGACGATCGCTTTTCCGCCGTGCATGAGGCAGGTCAGGAACCACTGGTGGTTCCAGTTCTCCCGGTGCTCTCCCCCGTGGATGGCGTCCCAGCGGTCTTCCCAGAGGCGGCGTTCGGCGGGGTCGGGGAAGTGGGGGTGGTGTGCGCGCTGCGCTTTCCATTCGGGCCAGCTGCGGATGGCGGGGTCGTGGTGCTGCCAGGCCCGGGCCCAGGTGGCCCAGCCCCAGATGCGGTTGTACCTGGAGAAGTGGTACGAGGACGAATCGGTGTAGGGAAGCGGGTTGGTGGCGCTGATGTGCATGACGGTGGGGTCGTCGGCGTAGCGGGTGAGGAGTTCGGTGGCGTAGGGGAAGAAGCTGGGGTGGGGCAGGCAGTCGTCTTCCAGGATGATGCCGGCGGCGGTGTGGGTGAAGAACCAGTTGACGGCGTTGACGACGCCGTCCCGGCAGCCTTGGTTGTGTGCGGTGTAGCGGCGTGTGATGGTGCACGGCCAGTCGATGGTGTCGAGCAGGGTGTGGACGGCGGTGGTGCGTGCGGTGTCCTGGGGGGTGGGCCGGGGGCCGTCGGCTGCGAGGAAGAGGCGGGTGGGACGGAGTTCGCGGAGCCGTTGCAGGGTGATGGCGGTCAGGTCGGGGCGGTTGTAGGCGAGGTAGAGGATCGGGGTGGGAAAGCCGTTGTTCACCGGGGGTGCCTCCTGGTGACGATGTCGAGGAACTTGCGGGTGTAGCGCTCCCATTCGCCCTGGAGGGCGGTGGTATCGGGTTGGTGGGGGCGGGGGTCGCTGAGCAGGGTGAGGGTGTGCTGGGCGAAGGCATCGGTGTCGTCGACCGGTACGAAGGCGGCCGGGGAGGTGCCGGCGCCGTCGCGGTGGCCGGGGATGTCGGTGAGCACCAGCGGGAGACCGTGCTGGCGGGCTTCGAGGATGGAGATCGGCACGCCCTCGAAGCGGCTCATGGACACGAAGCCGCTCGCGCCGGCTAGCACACTGTCCACGAGGTCCTTGTGCCATACGGCGCCGAGCCAGATGACGTGTTCGGTGATGCCGAGCCGGTCGGCGAGCATGCGCAGGGGGATCGTCTGGTCTCCGTCGCCGATGATGACGAGGCGGACGGGCCCGTGGGCGCGGGCGACGACGCGGGCGAAGGCGTGCAGCAGGGCGTCGTGGCCCTTGTGGGGGTACAGGCTCTGGACGGCGACCAGGTAGGGATCGCGTGCCCAGTTCCAGGTCGGGGCCGCAGCGGCGGTGCGGGGCTCGGTGGCGTTGGTCAGCGTGCTGACCTTGTCCGCTCGCACGCCGACGTCTTCGAGGAGGAAGCGGGTGGAGCGGCCTCCCACGGCCACGATGCTGTCCTCGAAGCGCGCGAGGATCCGGTCAAGGCGGTTCTTCGCGCGGGTTCGCAGGTGGGAGTAGTCGGAGTGGCAGAAGCGGACCACGGTGCGCGCTGTGCGGAGGGCCGGTCGGATGGAGGGGTACAGGCGGCCGTCGCCGAACTGGATCAGGACGGTCGTGCCGCGAACCAGGCGGGCGAGGAAGACGATGCGTCCGGTGCGGGTGCGGGGTGCGATGACGAGCCGGGCCTGTGGCGGAAGTTCGGCGACGAGGGCGTTGTCGCGGCCGGGGTCCAGGACACAGACGGTGACCTCGTACCCGGCGGACAACAGGATACGGACGTGCGAGAGCAGGACGCGCTCAAGGCCACCGACAGTGAAGTGACGCAGGATCATCACCACGCGGGTGGTGGACGGCTGGGCGGAGGGCATGGCGGTCTCCCAGGGGTAGGGCCGGGCCGGGGCCTGATGCAGGCCCCGGCCCGGGTGCGGTCAGCTCGTGCGGTGCACCTTGTGCTGGGCGGCCTGGGCCAGGGGCCGGAGCTCCATCAGGTCGATGTCCACGTGGGCGGGGCGGGTGGCGCACCACACCACGCACTCGGCGATGTCCTGAGGGGTGAGCGGGCGTTCGACGCCCTGGTAGACGGCGGCGATGGCCGCCTCGTCGTTGTTGAACCGCTCCCGCATGAACTCGCCGCCGGCCTCGTCGCCGCGCATCATGCCGGGGGCGATCTCGGTGATGCGGACGGGCTCGCCGTTCAGTTCCAGGCGCAGGGTCTGCACGAGGGCGGTCAGCGCGTACTTGCTGGCGGCGTAGGCGGCTCCGCGCTCGTAGGGGACTCGGCCGACGGTGGAGCCGATGAACTGGACGTGGCCGCGGTTGCGGATCAGGTGGGGCAGCAGGGCCTGGGTGGTCTGGACGGTGCCGACGACGTTGGTCTCATAGGTGCCGCGCCAGTCGGTGAGGTCGCTGTCGGCGATGGTGGCGGCGTGGGTGGGGATGCCGGCGTTGTTTACCAGCAGCGTCAGCTCGGCGGGGTGCTCGGCGACGGTGCGCTCCAGGGCGGCCACCGAGTCGGCGTCGGTGACGTCGAGCCGGTGCGTGGTGGTGCCGGTGGGGGCGGATGGGACGGTGGGCAGGCGACGGGATGCGGAGATGACGGTGTACCCGGCCTTCTCCAGGGCCTCGGCGGTGGCCAGACCGATGCCGACGCTGGCACCGGTGACGACGGCGAGGCCGCGGGGTGACTGAGTGCTCACGGGATTTCCCTTCATGGCGGTTGGCTGATCAGGGATGGAGCGGCATGGACTCCTGCAGTCAGGAGTCCAGGAGCCAGGCGTGGGCCGGGTCGGTGTGCATGGCCAGGCGGGTGTCGGCTTCGCCGTGCGCGGCCCACAGGTAGTAGAGGTCGTGTCCCGCCGCGGCGGCGATGGTGTGGTAGCCGCTGGGGACGGTGGCCAGGCTGGTGTCGGTGATCACCGTGCTGTGGGCGTCGTGAACGCTCTCGTCGTAGGTGAGCAGGACACCGAAGCCGCTGGAGGGGCGGACCCGGAAGGCGAACGCCTCCTGGAGCGCGGTTTCGGCGGGCGGGTTGCTGTGCTGGTGGCGGTGCGGCGGGTAGGTGGACCAACGGCCGTCCCGCGCGAGGGTTTCGCCCAGCAGCAGACCGGAGGTCTGCGGCGGCTGGAGCAGGGTGGTGACGTGGCGCTCGAACGATTGGCTGCCGCGGACCTCCCGTTCGGGCGCGGTGATCGCGGTGATCGCGGTGGTGTCCTTGGCCTCGGGGGGCGCTGCGGTGATCGGTGAGTGCACCTCGACCACCTCGGCGCCGTTGGGGCCGGCGGTCGCGGTCGCCTCCGTGCCGGGCGGCAGGTGCCAGCCGGCCGCGGGCGCGGTGAAGGGGTCGGTGCGCTCGACCGTGTGGTCACCGTCGGGCAGGGCTGCGGTGAGCTGGCCGGAGAGCAGGATCAGCGCAGTCTCCTGCTCGGGGCGGGCGCTCAGGGCGAGCCGCTCGCCTGGGGGGATCTGGTGGTAGGTCAGGTCCAGGCCGTTGGGGGTGCGTGCGGTGGTGGGGTTCATCGTGGCTCTCCTGGGGCGGTGGGCTGGGGAACCGGCAGGCGTCGGCCCTGGCGGCTGGAGTCGTACATGGTGGTGCCGGTGGCGACGGCGAGGGCCGCCTCGGCGGCGGTGGCGAAGTTCGGCGGGGTGCCGGGCGCCACAGCTTGAGGCAGCGCCATGAGCATGCGGCGGTCCGCGCCCGCGTGGGTTCCCTCCTCCCGGGCGATCCGCCAGCGGGCACCGTCCCCGCCGGAGTTGGTGTGCAGGTGCACGGTGTGAGGGCCGGACCGGGCGTCGTAGTGGACGGTGCAGACCCCCTCGGTTCCGCGGAGGGTGCAGGTGTAGCCCTCGGCGGGCGCGTTCAGGGTCAGCGCGTAGTGGACGGTGGCGCCGGAGGTGTACTGGATTAGGGCGTGCAGGCTGTCGTGGATGTCGGCGTCGGCCGGGATGCCGTCCTTGCCGGGCAGGTAGTGGCGGTGCTCCAGCAGGGCGGTGACCGCGATGGGGTGTGCGCCGAGCCACCAGGCCAGCAGGTCCAGGTGGTGGCTGGCCTTGGTGACCTGCAGTCCGCCGGAGGCGGCGCGGGTGCGGTGCCAGCGGGTGAAGTAGCTGCGGGAGTGCGACATGCCCAGGGTGTAGTGGAAGTCGGCGCCGGTCACCGTCCCGATGTGACCGCTGGCCAGCAGGGCGCGGACCTGGCTGTGGACGTTGGTGAAGCGGAGGTTGTGGCCGACCAGCAGCCGCGCGGAGGTGTCTTCGGCGGCGTGGACGAGGGCGAAGGCGTCCTCGACGGTGGTCGCCAGCGGCTTCTCCACCAGCGTCGTGCAGCCCGCGGCGAGGGCGCGGGCTACGTAGTCGCGGTGGCTCGCGTCGGGGGTGGCGACGACCACCAGGTCGGGCCGGCTGCCGGTCAGGATGCGGTCCAGGTCCTGCGGACGGGCGGCGGCCGCGCCGGGCAGATCGCGGGCCACGTTCCGGGCGGCTTCCGTGTCGGTGTCCAGCACGGCCAGCGGCCGGACCGGCTCCGCCTGGTAGGGCGGCAGGCCGGACAGCCAGGGGCCGTAGACCTTTCGGGTCCGGGTGCCGGCCCCGATCAGCAGAACCTGCAGCGGCTGCTTCACCGGTCACCGTCCGGGAGGGCACCGGTGACCGGGCGCCCGCCGAGTACGACCGCGCGCACGCTCAGGTCCGGGCCGAACAGGACGACATCGCCGTCTGCCCCGGGAAGCAGGCTGCCCTTGCGCGGGTACAGGCTGGCCGCGCGGGCGGGGGTGGCGGTCGCCATCGTCACCACGTCCTCGACCGAGGCGCCGGTCAGCTCCCGCATCCGGGCGACGGTGACCGCCAGGGGCGTGACGCTGCCGCACAGGCTGGTGTGGTCCTCGGTGGCGGCGTAGCCGTCGTGGACCCGTCCGGTGCTCGCCCCGGTGCGGAAGGCTGATCCGGGGGCCAGTCCGGTTCCGGCGGTGGCGTCGGAGACCAGGCACAGCCGGTCCGGCCCCAGGCAGCGCAGGGCGATGGTCAGCAGGGCCGGGGGCAGGTGGTGGCCGTCCGCGATGACTTCGGCCGTCAGCTCGTCGGACGCGAGTGACGCTTCCAGCAGGCCCGGGAGCCGGTGCAGCGCTGGGCGGGTCAGCGCGGACTGGCCGCTCCACAGGTGCGCGAGGTGGCTCAAGCCGAGCCGGCGGGCGCGGGCCAGGTGCTCGGGGGTGGCGCTGCTGTGCCCGGCCGCCACCCGTACCCCCTGTTCGACCAGGTAGGTGATCAGCGCGTCGGCGCCGGGTAGTTCCGGCGCGAGGGTCACCATGTGCAGGGCCTCGGGCAGCGGCGTCAGCTCGCGCAGGACCTGCGCGGCCGGGCGCAGGTGAGCGCGGTCGTGTGCGCCGCGCTGCTCGGGGGCCAGGCACGGGCCTTCCAGGTGGACCCCGGCCAGGGTGGGGGCCTGCTGATCGGCGATCAGCTTGGCGGCGGTGGCCAGCGCGGCGGCCGTCTCGGCGGGGCCGGTGCTCGCCAGGGTGGCCAGCACGGTGGTCGTGCCCGCGTGCAGGTGCGCTTCGAGTACTCGGCGCCAGGCGGCCGGTTCGGGTTCGGTCAGGTCGTGGCCGAGCGCGCCGTGGACGTGGATGTCCACCAGGCCGGGGCTGACCAGGCAGCCGCTGGCGTCGATCGGCACCGGGTCGTGGGGGCAGTCGCGGCTCACGCGGCCCCGGCAGATCAGCACGTGGCCGGTGCGCGTCTGCCCGGGGGCGGCGTGGATCACGGTGCCGGAGTGGACGACCGCACAGCTGGTGGTCCCCAGGCCGGTCACAGGCGTCCTCCCGGCACGGCTGAGGCGGATCGGGCGGTGGTGCAGGCGCACGCGGTGCCGCGGGGGCCGCCGGGAAGGTGGCGGTCGTAGGCTCCGCCGTCCCACAGGTAGCGGGTTCCGTCCGGGGCCAGCGGCTCGGTGAAGGCCAGCTGGACCGCGCGGTCCAGCGCGCCGCCCAGGACGTCCGGGAGATCGACCTTCCGCAGCAGGCCCAGCTCGTGCAGGCGCTGGGAGTGAACCTGCTGTTCGATCTCCCGGACCTGCCGGGGGATGGCGATGGCGTTGGCGCCGGTGGCCAGGACTTCGCCCAGGCTGTTCGCCCCGGCGGCGCCGACGAACAGGTTGGAGGCCCGCATCCACGGCAGCAGGTCCGGCTCGTAGGTCCGGATCTCCACTGCCGGGTCGCTCTCCCACAACTGCCGCAACGCCCGCTGGGCTTCGGGTTCCAGGTAGGGGCCGGTGACCAGCAGGGCCCGGTCGAACAGGTCGCGTCGGCCGCGCAAGGCCGCGGACAGGGCACGCCACACATCCCCGGCGCCCTGGCCGCCGCCCATCGCGGCGACGATCAGCCGCTCGTCGGGGCCGACTCCGACCTGCTCGCGGGCCTGGTCCCGGGGCAGCGTGTACGGCTCGGCAAGGTAGCCGGTGTAGTGCAGGCGGTCGGCGGCCTCCTGCGGAATCGTGTAGTAGTCCGCAAGGTCGAAGACCTCCGGGTGGGTGTGCACGTTGAACTGGCAGTAGTGGTCCAGCACCCACGGGCCGCGTCCCGGGTCGCCGAAGTACTTGCGCAACGTCTTGTCCCGGTCGAACAGCACACCGCGCAGGCTGAGCACGGCATGCTCGGCGTACCGGGCCTGAAGCGCGGGCACCAGCTCGTCGTCGGTGCCGCGGGGGATGTGGTCGCTCATCAGCACCTCGGGCCGGTAGCGGCGCAGGAAGGCGGTGATGAGGTCGGCGCGGACCTGGTGGAGGGCACCCTGATCCATGGCCAGGCGCGGGCGCAGGTTCCAGCCGGACGGGTCGTCGAAGTTCGCGAACGACGGGACCTTGATGATGTCCACCTCGGGCGGGAGCAGGTCCAGGCCCCGGTAGGCGCCGGTGATCCCGGCGATCGAGTACGGCTCGGGCGAGCGCAACAGGTAGCGGGTCACCTTCGCCGTACGGGAGGTGTGGCCCAGGGAGCGGCCGTTGTGCCAGTACAGGGCGACGGTGCGGGCACCGGTGTTCGTCATCGGCTGCGCTCCTCGGGGCAGGTTCGGGCGTCGGTTTCACGGGCGGCACGCTGGGCGGCGGCCGGGTCGGTGTCGCTGGCCAGAGCCGCCCGGAACGCGGCCGGACTCCAGCCGGGATCGACCTGGATGCGGGACAGGGCGTAGGGATGGTGCAGGTCGGCGCGGTGGTGCTCGTCGGTGGCCAGCGCCAGCGGGTACAGCTCGGCGACGGCCCGCTGCACGCGGGCGTCATAGGCGCCGTAGGGGTAGGCGAACGTGTGCGGCGCCCGGCCCAGCAGCTCGGTCAGCACCTCGCGGTCGCCGGCAGTCTGCCAGGCCAGAGCCAGATCGCTGACGGCGGTCAGCCGCTGGTGGGTGTAGCTGTGCGCGGCGACGGCGCGCCCGGAAGCCGCCCACTGCTGCACCTGGTCGAGATCGGCCATCTCCTGCACCGGATGCCGGACGTGGCGCGGCCGGTCCCCGGCGAGGTAGCCGCCGCACACCGCCATTACGGCGGGCAGGCCGAGCCGTTCCAGCACCGGCAGCGCGGTGGTGACGGTGTTGGCGTAGCCGTCGTCGAAGGTGATCAGAACGGCGTTCGCCTGCAGGGGGACGCCGCGGGTGACCATCGTGTGCAGGTCGCCCTCGGCCATTACCGTGTAGGGGCCGGTCGCCAGTAGCTTCATCTGTCCGGCGAAGCGGTCCGGTGGCACGGCCATCGGACCGGGCAGCTCCTGGACCAGGTGGTACATCAGGATGTGCATCAGCTCCCCCCGGCGTGCGAGCCACCGGCGGGCCGCTGCCCGGCCTGCCCGGAGCGGGCGCCCGCGGCGCGCTGCTCGCGGTGCCAGGCGACGGTGCGCTCCAGTCCCTCGCGCAGCGGAACCGCGGCCGCGCCCGGGAACAGGCCGAGCAGCCGGGAGGGATCGGCCTGCGAGTGGGCCACGTCCCCAGGCCGGGGCCCGGTGTGCTCGACCCGCAGCGGGGAGCCGAGCACGTCCCCCAACAGGTCGATCAGGTCCAGCAGCGAGGTCCGGGTGCCCAGCGCCAGGTTCACCGGCCACGGCGACGTCACCCGGTCGGTGATCGCGGTCGTGATCACCTGGCACACCGTGTCCACGCACGTCAGATCACGACTCTGGGTGCCGTCGCCGTGGACGGTGACCGCCCGGCCGGACAGGGCGGCGTCGATCCAGGTCGGCACGACGGCCGCGTACGGGTGCCCGGCCTGCTGCCGGGGGCCGTAGACGTTGAAGAACCGCAGCGGCAGCACCGGCAGGCCGTAACAGGCTTGGTAGGCCCCGAGATACGCCTCGGTCGCCAGCTTCGTGACCGCGTACGGGCTCAGCGGCATCGCCCGGCTGTCTTCCGACTTGGGCAGGATCGGCTGAGCGCCGTAGACGGACGACGACGAAGCCGCCACCACCAGCGGCCCGCCGGCGCGGCGGGCTGCCTCCAGGACCTGGAGCGTGCCGGTGGCGTTCGCGTGGTGGCTGGCCAACGGGTCGAGCACCGACCGGAGAACGGACGGCAGCGCGGCCAGATGCACCACGGCGTCGGCGCGGGCCACGGCCTGGTCCAACAGGCCCGCATCGAGCACGCTTCCACGGCGGAAGTCGGTGTCCGTCAGGTCGCTGCCCAGCAGGCTCATGCTGCCGGTGGAGCAGTCGTCCACGACCGTGACCCGGCCGATCGCCGGGTGCCGCAGCAGCCAGGAGACCAGGTTCGAACCGATGAATCCGGCCCCGCCGGTGACGGTAACCCGCAGTCCGCCGCTCACAACTGCTCCACGGTGACGGTGGCCGCGGCGGTCAGGCGGTCGGCCAGCCGGCCCCGGCAGTCCAGCACGAAGGGGGAGCGGGCTGCCACCTGGTCGTAGTCGAAGACCTCGTGGTCGGTCAGCAGTACCACGGCGTCCGCGGCAGCCAGCTCGTCATCGGTCGCGCACACCAGCCGTACGCCGTCGAGCGCGGCCGGGGCGGCGGCCGGGTCCACGAAGGGGTCCGTCGCGCTGACCTGCGCGCCGCGGGCCGCCAGCAGACGGGCCACCTCCAGCGCCGGGGACTCGCGCAGATCACTGCTGCCGGGCTTGTAGGCCAGGCCCAACAGCAGCACCCGCGCGCCGTCGAGCGACCGGCCCCGCGAGGCGAGGCGCTGCCTCACCCGGTTCACCACGTAGGCGGGGCGAGCGCCGTTGATCCGCGCGGCGAGGTCGATCAGGCGCGAGCCCTGGCCACGGGCCTGAGCCGCCCACCACGACAGATACACGGGGTCGATCGGCAGGCAGTGGCCCCCGATGCCGGGACCGGGGTCGAAGCGCATGAACCCGAACGGCTTCGTCGCCGCAGCAGCCACCGCCTCGCGCAAGTCCAGGCCGGTATCGCGGGCCAACTCCGCCAGCTCGTTGACCAACGCGATATTCACAGCCCTGAAGGTGTTCTCCAGCAGCTTCGCGAGCTCCGCCTCCTCGCACCGGCCCACCGGCACGACGCGCTCGACCAACCCACCGTAGAAGGCGGCCGTGCGCTCCAGCGACGCCGCGTCGATGCCGCTGACGATCTTCGGTGTCGTCGCCAGCGTCCACAGCCGGTTGCCCGGGTCAATCCGTTCCGGGCTGAACCCCAGGGCGAACTGGCTGCCCATCCGCAGCCCGGAGACCTCCTCCAGCACCGGGCCCAGGACGGTCCGAGTCGTGCCCGGGTAGCTGGTGGACTCCAGCACCACCAACGCCCCCTCGCGCAGGTAGCGGCCCACAGTCCGGCCGGCCGCAATCACGTACGACAGATCAGGGACGCCCTCGTGCAGCGGAGTCGGTACCGCGATCACCGCCACGTCGAACCCCGCCGCGTCGTCCAGCGTCGCGGTGGGGTGGTAGGTGCCGTCACGCAGCAGCAACCCCAACTGCGCCGCGGTGATGTCCTCGACCGGTGAACTGCCGCACGCCAAAGCCTCGGCGCGCTGTACATCGGTGTCGAGACCCACCACACGGTGGCCCATCTGGGCGGCGCGTAACGCCAGTGGAAGACCCACGTAGCCCTGGCCGACGACCAGGACCCGCTGGGAACTCACGTCAGCGGGGCGGTCGGCTTCCTGCACAACCTCCCCGGCCGCAAACGGTGTTCGCGGACTCGCCGGTGTGGACACACTGAACATTCAGGTGCTCCTCAAGATCGAAGAAGGGCGGGGCCCGTGGGGGTATCGCTGCGATTCCCGCCCCGCACCAGGTGTCGTGGGCCGGTGCCCGGCTCCGGGGATGCGCAGGTCCGCCCAGGTCCGTTTGCCCCAGCGGAAGGTGTCGGCGCCGGTGGTCTCGGTGAGGGCGGCGACGACCGCCAGGCCACGGCCGTTCTCGGCGTCGGCGGTGGCGGTGCGCGGAGCGGGCTTGGTCACGGACTTGTCGATGACGGCGACACGTACGCGGTCGGGGCTAAGGCGGGTGACGGTGACGCGGATGAGGTGGCAGCCGGTGTGCTTCGCCGAGTTGCCGACGAACTCGGACACGACGAGCTTGGCGTCGTCGAGGAGCTCGTCCAGGTCCCACGCGGACAGCGCCAGGGTGAGGAGCATCCGGGCCTTGCGGGCGCTTTCGGGCCGGCAAGGCATGGTCTCGGTGTAGGCGGGGTGGCCGGTCGCCGCGGCGTGCACGGCGGTCGTCGTCATCGTCATGTGAGGGCCTTTGGCCGGAGCGGACATGCGTGACTGAACGTCAAAGAGTGATCAAGGAATGACGAGCCGTCACTTTCCTGTCCCGGCAGGATGCACCTCTGGGGTCAATGGATGCAACCTTGGGGTTGGAATCCCCAAAAGAAGAACATGAGTTCCATCGACTTGCACCCCTGTATGGCGTCACACCACACTGCCCCCGTAACGCGCTCACCAGCGCCCGAATGGAAGGGAGTTGCACCCGACTCCGGGCGGCCGACACCCGGAAGGGAGCGTGCCGTACCCCACCACCACTCCGGACACGCACAGAGAGATGACCCCTTTACATGCCTACCGTTCCCCTGATTCCCACGGTCCGCAGACGCCGCCTCGGCGGCATGCTGCGACGCCTGCGCAATGACGCCTCAATGAGTCTGGAAGCCGCCGCGGCGGCGATGGGCTGGGACTCCAGCAAGCTCTCCCGGATCGAGAACGCCAAGGCGCACATCCGCCCGCCGGTCGTCGCCCCGCTGCTGAAGGAGTACGGCGTCACCGACCCCGAGGTGGTCACCGCCCTGGAGGGCCTGGCCAAGGACGCCTCCAAGACCGGGTGGTGGCAGACCTACGGGGTGGTTGCCCCCGCCTACTCCGACTACATCTCGCTGGAGTCGGACGCCGAGAGCCTCCAGATCTACGCGCCCCTGCTCATCCCCGGCCTGCTCCAGACCGCCGTCTACGCCCGCGAGACCATCGCTGCGAACGCCATCACCCGCACTCCCGAGGAGGTCACCGCGCTCACCGAAGTGCGCCTGGCCCGCCAGGCCATCCTCAGCCGGCCCGAACGCCCCCTGAAACTCTGGGCGGTCATCGACGAAGCCGTGCTCCACCGGCGCTTCTCCGACCGCCCGCACATCATGCGCGACCAGCTCCAGCGCCTGCTCGATGCCTCCGAGGTACCCGGCGTCACCATCCAGGTCATGCCGCTGGACGCCACCCCGCACCCCGGCGGCGCCGGAGCCTTCGACCTGGTCTCCTTCCCCGCCCCCATGCCGACCGTTGTCCAGTTCGAAAACCTCACGGGCACCAGCTACGTCGAGGGCACCAACGCCGTGAAGCTCTACGACGACGCGTTCGGCCAGATCGTCGCCGCAGCCCTGCCGGTCAGTGACTCACTGGCCCGCATCACCAACCGAATGAAAGAAGGAAACCCCACATGAACCGCATCACCGCCAAGGCCGACCTGCACGCCCACGACCTCACCGACGCAGAGTGGCGCAAGTCCCCGTACAGCGCCGGAGAAGGCCAGTGCGTGGAGATCACCGACCTGCCTGGCGGCATCGCCCTGCGCGATTCGAAGAACAAGCACCTGCCCGCTCTGCGCTACACCGCCCCAGAGTGGAACGCGTTCCGCCAGGCCGTGATCGACGGCGCCATGTGAGCCCGGCCGGCTGTAGGTGAAGCTGCCCGGCGGGCGGCAGCTGCGAAGCGCATCGGACCCCGCCCGCCGCGAACACCCCGCCCCAGGAAGGCGGACACTCTGTACTCGCTCAACCCGCCCGGCAAGTACTACGAGGACTGGGCCGACCCTGGCCCCCGCCTGATGGGCGGCGAGCCTAACGCCCTGCTGGCGGCAGCCACTGAGGAGTACGGGCCCGACGCCCCCGAACTCGACACGGTGAGGATCCTGGTCCGGTACAGCGAGATCTACGGATTCCCCACGCCAGCGCGCCAGCAACCCAGTCGTCACGCGAACAACCAGCAAGGAGTGAGCACATGAACCAGGAACAGCAGATCAGGGCGGCAGCATTCGCCGCCGCAGCGGCGGCCATCGGCCCCTACATCGCCGCCCGAGCCACTACACCCGAGCAGGCGATCGATACCGTCAGCCTGGAGCTGCCCGAACTTGCCCGAGAAATCGCCATACAGATCCGGGACGGGATCCCCGGGCCGCAGGCGCACGCCGACCGCAAAGAAGACGAGTGGTGCGGCACCTGCAAGACAGACCGCACTGTTGGCAGTGCGGGATTGCTGAACATGCGGCTCACCTGCGAGGAATGCCCCACAGTGAAGGAGTAAGTGGTGAAAGCAGGACCGGCACCAGCGCTGGGGAACCCGCGTCTCAGTCGACCGGACTGAGGTAGCCGAGCCGCTTCTGGATGCGCCGGGAGTTAATGAAGCCGCTCAGGCTCTTACCACTGGCGGCGCAGCTGGACGCATTCCGCAGTGATCTGGGCGTGGAGGTCGCGCAACTGCTCCAGGCGCGCCGTCAGCAGGTACTGCGCCGTGCGCTCCCGGGCCGTGTCGGCGGCCTTCGTCGCGGCGGCGATGGCGTCCGCGCCGTTCGGGTTGTGCTGGAACCAGCGGCGGCCCTGCTCGGTCTTGTACGCCCGGCGCGCCTCCGCTTCGGCTTCCTCGGTCCGACCCAGCCGCCCCAGCGCGCTGCTGCGGTACTCCGGCAGCGCCTGCTCCACGGCCTGGAGCGCGGCGAAGGCGAGCACGGATGCCGCACCGGCCGGGTCCGTGTCCAGCTCGCCCGGCTCCATCATCGCCATGAACTCGCCCTGAGCCTTCGCGATGTCGGCCTCCAGGGACGCCCGGACGTGGTCGGTGACGGCGGCGACGTCGCCTTGGTCGTTCAGGTCGGCCGCCCAGGTCGCGGCAACCAGTCCGGCCTCCACCGTCAGGGCCTCGGTCCGGCGCCGGTAGATGGTTCCGGCGGGCACCAGTACCCCAACCGACGGCGTCATCTCGTGTGCCGGGGCTTGGCCCGCTGCCTGTACCGGGAGCCCGGCCACCGCACCGGCCGCATCGACTACTCCACCACCACCGAGCGGGAGATCGAGTACACGGCGCTCTTCCTCGGACGCCACGTCGAAGACGCCCAGCAGGGCCGGGCCCGGAGTGGTGCGGCCTGACACCTCCGGCAAGCGCCCGGCGTGGGCGCCACGTTGCGGCGGGTGACCGTGGCCAAGACATACTGGCTCTGTCGCGAGTTCCGTGATTCCCGAGATGTTGATCTTCAGTGGCAGAGGAGTACGCGTTTGCGGAGGAGGTCAGGCTTGGCCCGGCCGTACATCTGCCGCTTGAGCATCTTGATCCGGTTGACGTGTCCTTCGACGGGGCCGGAGTTCCAGTGCAGGCTGAGGCCGGCCATGACAGCGCCCCAGTCCTTGCGCAGGCCCGTCGCGAACCCCCGCAGCTCAGGCAGGGTGCTCGCCTCGGCGTCGGTGGTCCACTGCGCGAGCTTCTCCTGGCCGCGGAGATTGACGAGGATGTCGGCGAACCGGGCGACGAGGTCGCAGGCGGCGTCGAGATCGGGGCAGCGGTCGCGGAGTTCCTTGAGAGTGACGCGGTCATCTTCGGTGCGGTTGTCGGGGTGGGTGAGGACGATGGTGGTGACCTCGCGGGCCTTGGGGGCGAGGGGCGCGCTGGCGGGCTGGTTGTTCTTCTTGAGGTCGTGGACGAAGCGGCGGACGGTGCGCTCGCTGACCGGAACGCCGCGTGCGACGAGCTCCTGGTGGAGGCGGTCGGAGCTGGTGCAGCCCTCGGTGAACCGGGCGATCAGGTAGGCGGCGTGGTTGTCGAGGATGCTGCGTCGGCCGGTGGGGCCGCTGCTGATCAGCTCCTCCGGGGTGGCTGCGCGCATGAACTTGCGGACGGTCTTGGGGTCGAGCCGGAGCTCGGCGACGATGCCGGAGTGGTTGACGCCCTTGTCCATGAGCGCGTGCACGGCGGTATGCCGTTCACGGGCCAGCCGGGCGCGTGGTCCCTCGGGCTTCTCGGGCAGCGTGGCCTGCTCCTTCTCAGGTGGTAGTGGGGTCCATTGCGAGCGGAGGCGTTTGACCAGGCGTTCGGTGGCCTCGCCCAGGTTCTTCCAGAGGTGGAAGCGGTCGGCGACTTGGGTAGCGGTGCCGGCGCCCCGGTCTGCGCCCTCGGCGTAGCAGTGGGCGCGGTCACGGCAGATGATCTCGGTGCCGGGGTGGGCGGTGAGCCATGCGGCCAGGGAGTCGGCGGAGCGTTCGGGCAGGAGGTCGACGGGGCGTCGCTTCTCCATGTCGATCAGGATCGTTCCGTAGTGGTGGCCGCGTTTCAGCGCGAAGTCGTCGACGCCCAGGGCCCGGACGGCCTTCACGTCGGGGTCGGGCAGGGCGCGGATCAGCCGGAGCAGGGCGTCCTTGCCGAGGCCGATGGCCTGCAGCTCGGTCAGCCGGGCGCCGGCCCTGCCGCCGAGCGCGAGGGCGATCGCCTCCCTGATCGTGCGCAGCAGCACGGTGCAGCGTCCATACCGGAAGGTCAGCTCGGGTATCTGCTCGACGAAGGTCCGCCGTTCGCAGCCGGCGCTGTCGCAGAAGAACCGGCGAACTTGCAGATGGATCAGGGCCTGCTGGTTCGAGATCGCGGTATCGGAGATCTTGCGCTCGTACCGGCTGTGCACCCGCCTCGACACTGTGTCGCACCCCGGGCAGGCCGCCGAGGGCTCCTGGCCTCGCGCCCGAATGCGGACCGTACGGCCCACGACGTCCATGGACTCGACGCGCAGACGCGCGAAGTGCGGGAACAGGACGGCGAGAAGATCAGCGATGAGCATCCGGCATGATCACGAGCCGGGGAGATCAACATCTCGGGAATCACGGAACTCGCGACAGAGCCGACATACTCCCCATAGGCGGCCATTTGCGGCCCCACTGATGGCCACGGGTTTCCCCGCGGATGGCCAGATATCTCCCCGCTCGCCCCAGACCTACCCGGTCGGCGAAGCTCGAGCGGGTGAAGAACAGCAGGGAGATCATGGAAATCCTCGAGGCGTACGACCTCACGGGCAGTTACCGTCAGGCGGCCGAGCTCGCCGGGTGCGACCACCACACGGTGGCCCGATATGTGAAGATGCGGGCCGCCGGGCAGCACCCGCAGGCCCGTCGCCACCGCGATCGTGCGATCGACGCGTACCTGCCGAAGATCGAAGAGCTGGTGGTCCGCTCGAACGGCAGGATCCGGGCCGACGTCGTGCACAAGCGGATATCCGCGATGGGCTTCACGGGCGGGGAGCGCACGACCCGCCGCACGGTCGCCGAGGCGAAAGCCCAGTTCAGGGCGGGTCAGCGGCGGGTCTACCGGCCATGGATCACGGAGCCGGGGCTCTGGATCCAATGGGACTGGGGCGAGGGCCCGCAGATCAACGGGCGACGGACCTCGCTGTGGTGCGCGTGGGTGGCCTGGTCCCGCTTCCGCGTCGTGATCCCGGTCTGGGACAAGACTCTGCCGACGATCACTGCTTGCCTGGACGCCACGTTGCGGCGGATCGGCGGGGTGCCGGCCTACGCGCTGACGGACAACGAGAAGACCGTCACCACCAGCCACATCGCGGGGATCGCGGTCCGCAACCCCGAGATCGTCGAGGTCGCCAAGCACTACGGGATGACGATCCGCACGTGTCTGCCCGCCGACCCCGAGACCAAGGGCGGCAGCGAGGCGACCGTCCGTATCGCCAAGGCCGATCTGGTACCCAAGGACGTCAACCTCCTTGAAGAGTACGGGAGTTTCGCTTCTCTGGAGCGGGCCTGCCGCACGTTCTGTGAAGAGGTGAACAACCGGGTCCACCGCGAGACCAAGCGCACTCCCGTCGAGATGCTCGCCGAGGAACGCACCCGCCTGCACCCGCTGCCCAAGCAGCCCTTCACCGTCGCCTTCGGCACGACCCGCCGGGTCTGCTGGGACGCCACGATCTCCGTCGAAGGCGTGCGCTACTCAGTCCCGCACGAGCTGATCGACACCCGGGTCTGGGCCCGCTTCCACGGCGACGAGCTGATCGTGACCGCCGTCGACGCGGCCGACGGCCACGCACTCGAGGTCGCCCGCCACCCGCGCGGCAGTGCGGGGACCCCGGTCCTTGACGACGCGCACTACCCGCCGCGGGAGAACAAGGAGAGCGACCGCACCCCCAAGGCCACCAACGCCTTCGATGCCGCCTTCTTGATGATCGGGCCGGGCGCCGCGACCTGGCTGGTCGAGGCCGCGACCGCCGGGACCCGCAAGGTCGAGGCGAAGATGGCCGAGGCCGTCGCCCTCTCCAAGCTCTACTCCACCGCGCAGGTCGACCGGGCGCTGGGCACCGCCGCACTCACCGGCCGGTTCGCCGAGAAGGACCTGCTCTCCATCCTCGACTACCAGGTCGGTCACGAGGCCCTGGAGCCCACCCGCGCCAGCGAGAGGCACAGTTTGCAGCCCGGCACCTCGGCCTGGTCCCGCTTCGGTGCATCCGCCCCCACCGGCGAGCACGACACCGACGACGAGCACGAAGAAGAAGGCACCCGCTGATGGCCACCGCGCTCCGCACTGTCTCCGCCAGCAACGGCGACCCGCTCGCCGAGGCGATCGAGCTGACCCGCCGCCTCAAACTCCCCCATATCCGCAAGGCGTTGACTGACATTGTCCCCACCGCGAAGGCCCAGCGATGGGATCCCGCCGAAGTCGTCCGCGTCCTGCTCTCGGAGGAAGCCGCCGGCCGCGACCGCGCGAACCTGCACACCCGCCGCAAGCGGGCCGGCTTCCCCGCCGGCAAGACCTTCGGCGACTGGGAGGAGTCCGCGTCCTCCATCCCCCGCGCCACCCAGGACGCGATCAAGAGTCTGGAATGGGTCCAACGCAGGGAAAATCTTTGTGTAGTTGGCCCCTCGGGCACGGGCAAGAGCCACTGGTGCGAGGCGCTTGGCCAGGCCGCGGTCGAGGCCGGCATGGCGGTCGCCTGGTTCTCCATCGAGGACCTCGGCGCCCTTGTCCGCCGCCACCGCGCCGACGACTCCATCGCCAAGGCGCTGACCCGGCTGATCCGCTCCGACCTGATCATCATCGATGATATTGGCCTCCTGCCGGTCTCCCCGGATGCCGCCGAGGGCTTCTACCGCCTGGTCGATGCCGCCTACGAAAGGAGGGCGCTGGCCGTGAGCAGCAACCTTCATCCGTCCGGATTCGACGAGATCATGCCCAAGACTCTGGCCACCGCGACCGTCGACCGGCTCATGCACCACGCTCACATCGTGGTCACTCAGGGTGACAGTTTCCGGCTCACCCAGGCCACTTCCGGACAGGGGGTGAAGCCCTTCAGCTGAGCACGACCCCCTTGACGGCGGGGAGATATCTGGCCGCCGTCGGGGAGAACTCGCAGGCCGCCAGTGGGGACAAAACCTGGCCGCCTACGGGGAGAACTTCGGCTCTGTCGCGAGTTCCGTGATTCCCGAGATGTTGATCTTCAGTGGCAGAGGAGTACGCGTTTGCGGAGGAGGTCAGGCTTGGCCCGGCCGTACATCTGCCGCTTGAGCATCTTGATCCGGTTGACGTGTCCTTCGACGGGGCCGGAGTTCCAGTGCAGGCTGAGGCCGGCCATGACAGCGCCCCAGTCCTTGCGCAGGCCCGTCGCGAACCCCCGCAGCTCAGGCAGGGTGCTCGCCTCGGCGTCGGTGGTCCACTGCGCGAGCTTCTCCTGGCCGCGGAGATTGACGAGGATGTCGGCGAACCGGGCGACGAGGTCGCAGGCGGCGTCGAGATCGGGGCAGCGGTCGCGGAGTTCCTTGAGAGTGACGCGGTCATCTTCGGTGCGGTTGTCGGGGTGGGTGAGGACGATGGTGGTGACCTCGCGGGCCTTGGGGGCGAGGGGCGCGCTGGCGGGCTGGTTGTTCTTCTTGAGGTCGTGGACGAAGCGGCGGACGGTGCGCTCGCTGACCGGAACGCCGCGTGCGACGAGCTCCTGGTGGAGGCGGTCGGAGCTGGTGCAGCCCTCGGTGAACCGGGCGATCAGGTAGGCGGCGTGGTTGTCGAGGATGCTGCGTCGGCCGGTGGGGCCGCTGCTGATCAGCTCCTCCGGGGTGGCTGCGCGCATGAACTTGCGGACGGTCTTGGGGTCGAGCCGGAGCTCGGCGACGATGCCGGAGTGGTTGACGCCCTTGTCCATGAGCGCGTGCACGGCGGTATGCCGTTCACGGGCCAGCCGGGCGCGTGGTCCCTCGGGCTTCTCGGGCAGCGTGGCCTGCTCCTTCTCAGGTGGTAGTGGGGTCCATTGCGAGCGGAGGCGTTTGACCAGGCGTTCGGTGGCCTCGCCCAGGTTCTTCCAGAGGTGGAAGCGGTCGGCGACTTGGGTAGCGGTGCCGGCGCCCCGGTCTGCGCCCTCGGCGTAGCAGTGGGCGCGGTCACGGCAGATGATCTCGGTGCCGGGGTGGGCGGTGAGCCATGCGGCCAGGGAGTCGGCGGAGCGTTCGGGCAGGAGGTCGACGGGGCGTCGCTTCTCCATGTCGATCAGGATCGTTCCGTAGTGGTGGCCGCGTTTCAGCGCGAAGTCGTCGACGCCCAGGGCCCGGACGGCCTTCACGTCGGGGTCGGGCAGGGCGCGGATCAGCCGGAGCAGGGCGTCCTTGCCGAGGCCGATGGCCTGCAGCTCGGTCAGCCGGGCGCCGGCCCTGCCGCCGAGCGCGAGGGCGATCGCCTCCCTGATCGTGCGCAGCAGCACGGTGCAGCGTCCATACCGGAAGGTCAGCTCGGGTATCTGCTCGACGAAGGTCCGCCGTTCGCAGCCGGCGCTGTCGCAGAAGAACCGGCGAACTTGCAGATGGATCAGGGCCTGCTGGTTCGAGATCGCGGTATCGGAGATCTTGCGCTCGTACCGGCTGTGCACCCGCCTCGACACTGTGTCGCACCCCGGGCAGGCCGCCGAGGGCTCCTGGCCTCGCGCCCGAATGCGGACCGTACGGCCCACGACGTCCATGGACTCGACGCGCAGACGCGCGAAGTGCGGGAACAGGACGGCGAGAAGATCAGCGATGAGCATCCGGCATGATCACGAGCCGGGGAGATCAACATCTCGGGAATCACGGAACTCGCGACAGAGCCAGAACTTCAAGGCCATTGACACATCACCGTCAGCTCCGCGAAGGCAAGGACACACATCCCTCCCAGGTTGCTTCTCATACCTCCGCACATCGCCGGACCTCGTCCACCCGGGACGCGAGTCCGGTCGATCTGATGACAGGCCTCGCGCTCCGCTGACCCCACTGCGCCCGGCAACGGGAGCGCCTCAGGCGCCGGCGCGCCACCGTGACCGTCGCCGCGTCGGCGGTGGTCCCAACTGCGGCAAGGGGAAGGAATTCGACCGGAACCGGCCGGACACGACAACGGCCCCGCTCCCCACCGGCAGGCGGGAGAACGGGGCCGGCTTTGCAAGGTCACGTGCCAGCAGGCGCAGGTGCCTCTCTGGTGTCCGATTGGGTGTCCTCAGTAGTCATGTACCGAAGGAGTTTCCGCGTCAGGTCACGACGTGCTCTCTTCGGCAACTCCGCGATGACCAACTCCTTGAGTTCATCCGGATCCTGGGACGGCAGGCGGCGCGCAGCCTGATCCGAGACCTCCTCGGTGGCGGGGGAGCTCACTGCGGCCAGCCGAGGCTCGGGAACCTCCACAGATTCGTTGGCCGTCTCCGATCCCCTGCCCGTAGCGGGCACTCGGGGCTGCTCCGGCAGCGGCGGCGTTGCCGCGTCCGCTACGGAAGGTGGAGCTTCCGATGGGTCGATTATCACGGCGTGATAATCCTGCGGTTCCGTCTTCGCCTGAGGCTCGGGCTGAACCGGCCTGGTGGCTTTCTCTGGGCGCTGGCGGGCTTCCGCAGCACGCGCATCAGCCTGCGCGCGCTGTTCCTCAGGGCTCAGCTTGCCAAGGTTGCGAAGCTGCTCGCCTGTCCGTCGCCCCTCTGCCAGGTCGGCCTGCAGTTCGGGGCTGAGCTTCAGGAACGACAACTTGGACGAGATCGTGGACTGTCCGATACCCAGGCGCTTCGCTGCCTTCGACTGGCCGCCGTAGAACTTCACGAGCTTCTCGAGAGCGATCGCTTCCTCGAGCTCCGTCATGTTGTCGCGGTGGTAATTCGATACGAACGCGGCCTCGAGGAGCGATTCGTCGGTGGAGACCAGGGCGTCGTGGACCGTCACCTTGATGGTGTCCAGGCCTGCGCGGCGTGCGGCCTCGAGCCGGCGGTGGCCGTCGATGACGAGGTGGGTGGTGCCCGGGTCGAGGGTTCCGGCACGTTCGGGCCGCTCGGCAAGGTAGGCGTCGATTGTGGCGACTGTGATGGCGTTGACGACCCCGACGTGCCGGACGGTCTCCGTCATGTCGTTCAGGTCCCGCAGGTGATCGCGCGGGTTGTCGGGGTTCTGGGAGATGAGCCCGACCGGGAGTTCGGTGGGCGCGGGCTTCTGCCCTATGGCATCGATCGCGTTGCGTCGGGCGCTTCGGGCTCCGCCGGCTCGGCTGAACGCGGAGGACCGGGCGAACTGTTCTGACTTGGTCACCATGCGGCGCCCCGGGCGATCTGGCGCATGGCTTCGGCCTGGCCGCTGTGCGGCGCGTAGGAGAGGAGCGGCTTTCGCATCCTGACGGCTTCGCGCTGTTCCTTGAGGTCTCCGATGATGGCGAGGACGCGGGGGTCTCCGATGTCGCGCCACTGCTGCAGGGATGAGGTGGCGACGACGCCGCGGCGGCTGTCGTAGAGGTTCACGACGAGGCCGAGGTAGTCGATGTCGAGTTGGAAGTCGTCGCGGATGTCCTCGATCTGTCCGGCCAGCATGGAGTACGCGGTGGCGGAGGAGTCTTCGGCGAGCACGGGGATGATGACGCCGGAAGCGCCTTGGGGTTCTCCTTGGCGGCGGCGTCCGTAGTACAGGGCGGCGTCCATGGCGATGCCGAGGCTGGGCGGGCAGTCGACGACGATGACGTCGAAGTCCGCTTCGACTTTGATCAGTGCGCGTTCCAGGGCGCTTTCCTTCTGGACGCCGCGCTTGCTGCGGTCCATGGACTGGATCGCGATCTTCGCGTCCAGGAGGAAGCCGTCGAAGCAGGCGGGCAGCAGGTTGAGTCGCTTTTCGAACCGCGGATCGTCTATGACGACGATTAGGTCGCGGAGGTCGCCGGAACCTTCGTCGCACATGTGGGAGACGAGGCTGTCGTGGCCGGGCGGGATCTGCTCGACAGCGAGTTGCTGACTGAGGTGACCCTGCGGGTCGTAGTCGACGAGGAGGACCCTCTTGCCTTCCTCGGCGTAGGCCTGGGCGATGCCTGCGGAGACGGCGGTCTTGCCGACGCCGCCCTTCTGGTTGCACACGATTTTTCGCTGGGGGATGTCGCCTGTGGGGGCGCCGCCGGGGGAGGGGTGTGCGTCGAGCCAGCGGCGTACTGACTGGGCAAGGCCCTGAGTGTAGGAGACGCCGCGCTCGGTGCAAGTGCTCTTGAAGTCGTCGTAGAGGCCGACAGGCAGCCAGGTGCTGTACGACTCGGCGCCGGACGTATCGACCGCCGGGCCTCCGTGGGGGAGTTGCCGCCAGTCCTGCACAGCTGCGGTGACGGCGTCCTGGATGTCCAGGCTGAGTTCAGCGGCACGGATCTTGAGTTCTTGGCGGAGCACCGAGGGCAGCTTGGACGCCACCTTTTCCCGGTCGCCGTCAGGGTAGGGAGAGGCCATGGCGTCACCTTACTGACTTTCGGTGGATGGGTGATACCCGGATAGTCGTTTCTGATGGCGTTTCGCCCATCCAGCGGCAGCAAATATCACGGCGTGATAATCCCGGGCTGAGCTGCGGTCACCCTCACCGCCCGCTGCGGATTATCACGGCGTGATAATCCGTTTCGGCTCCTCCAGCTCGAGAAAGGCTTCGTCGTCGCTTGCCCCCTGCCGGGAGTTGCGGTTCGACGAACAGCCCCTCATAGGGCGCTGTCACGTTGCTGGCTGCTTGGGTCTCTGACGGTGCGTCGGGGCGTGGTGGGGGCCAGGGTTTCGTGTCCCGCCCCACCGTGACGCCGACCGCGGCCGCCATACGTGGACGGGCTGAGCCTGGACCTGCTGGACGCGCTGACGCTGCTGGCCCACCCGGCGGCGGGCTGAGGCCGGTCGGCGAGGACGGTCTGCTGCCCGCGGTCACGCAGCACCTGATGCAGGCCGCTCTGGAGGCCGAGCTGGATGAGCATCTGGCCGCCGAGGCCGAGCGCGGCGGCGGGCGGGGCTCGCGTACGGGCGGCAACGGCCGCAACGGGTATCGCACGAAAAAGGTGATGAGCGAGGTCGGGCCGATCACGCTGCAGATCCCCCGTGACCGGCTGGGCACCTTCCGGCCCCGCATCCTGCCCAAAAGTGCCCGTCGCACCGGCGCGCTGGACGAGATGGTGCTCTCGCTGACCGCCCGCGGCATGGCCTCGGGGGAGATCGTCGCGCACCTCGAGGAGGTGTACGGGATGAAGACCTCCAAGGAGACGATCTCCACGATCACCGACAAGGCCCTGGACTCGATGAACGAGTGGCGTACCCGCCCGCTCGGTCGGCTCACTCTCTCGCGGTGCGGTGCTGCAGGAGGATCCCGTGGGAGTGGCTTTGTCCATGAGATCGGGTCCGTCACGTCTGCGATGGACGGGAACAACAGCTTCTCCAGCCGGAGCAACGTCTCTTTCACAACGCCACACTGTCGGCCATACCGAGATCGGCGTGGGTCAATTTCAGGCAGCTTTCCGGAGGCCGATCCGAGCTTCGGTTGTCACTCAGCGTGCGCGCGTCACGGAAGTTGAGCCAGAACCTGAGAACGGACAGCAGATGTTCACCGCTTCGGGAGGCACCAGAGCACACCGAGGATTCGAACGCTGCGTGAGTTTCGACCCGAGAGGCGGCCGCCGTTATCTCCGGTGCCGATCGAACGTCAGGCATGTAAGAGATCGCGCGGATAGGTGCTCCGCGGCGACGAGCTTCCCGTGCCCAGGAAGCTCTGCAGAACGGGCCTACGAGTGAAGAGATGAGACGTCAGACAGGTGCCTGAACCGGGCGTCTCCGCCCTGGTAGCGTTCACGGCATGTCTGCTGCTTCGTGTGCGGCCGCTTGCGCCGCAGTGACCAGGACGTCCCGCTAGCGGCGGGACGTTCGACTCACACACTCCTCCTGGACGTCCAGCCGCTTCGTGATCAGACCGGAGCGGCACGTTTGTGCTGCTCAGAACTTCTTCTGAGCGACGGAGCACCTGATGCTTCCAGGCATCCTTTCTTCCCGCGGGCATAGCCCGTCCCCGGCACACGCATGGCTGATGCTGTGCGCAGTGTCCATGCTGCAGTTCTTCATCGCGGTCGACGTGACCGTGGTCAACATCGCCCTGCCCTCGATCGGCGCTGACTTCGACGTTGACGGGCACGCTCTGACCTGGGTCGTGGTCGGGTACACGGTCGCCGGTGGTGGGCTGCTGATGCTCGGTGGCCGGCTGGGCGACCTGCTCGGGCGGCGGCGCGTGCTGCTGCTCGGCACCGGCCTGTTCGGCGCCGCGTCGCTGCTGGCGGGCCTGGCCCCCACGTTTGCGCTGCTGGTGGTCGCGCGCCTGTTGCAGGGCGCCGGTGAGGCCATCGCGCTGCCTGCTGCAATGGCCACCATCGTCCTGATGTTCCCCGAAGGTCCGCGCCGGTCGCGGGCCCTGAGCGTGTGGGCGGCGGTGGCCAGCTGCGGTCTCGTGCTCGGATTCGCCCTGTCCGGAATCATCACCGCCCACCTCGGATGGCGGTGGATCTTCCTGGTCTCGGTCCCGTTCGTCCTGATCGTGCTGCTGGCCGCTGTCTTCCTGGTCGAGGGGGACCGGCCCGTAGCCAAGGACGCCCCGCGGCTGGACCTTCCCGGCGCGCTGTTGCTGACCGCTTGCCCGCTGCTGTTCATCTTCGGCGTAGTCGAGGCCGGCGAACCCAAAACGCCCGCATGGGTGGTCCTGGGGGCGCTGGCCGGGGCGGTGGCCGCCGGAGCCGGATTCGTGAGGGTCGAGACACGCTCGCGCAACCCGCTGCTGCCGCTGCGCTTCTTCGCCAACCGCACGCGTGTGGCAGCCAACCTGGCCACGATGCTGCTGAGCGGGGCGCTGTCGACCTCGTTTCTGCTGTTCACCTTCTATCTGCAGGACCGGTTGGGCATCGGCCCGCTCGGCGCGGGTCTGACGATGCTGCCTCTGGCCCTCTCGCTGATCGTTTTCTCCATGCTCGTGCCCCGCCTGCTGGGCCGGTGGGGAACACGCGCGTGCGTGCTCGCCGGCATCGGGTTCACTGCGGCCGCGATGGCCGCGATCGCGGC
>NZ_JBEOVN010000040.1:0-44645 GCF_040295565.1 Streptomyces sp. NPDC002785
GCGAGGGCGTCAGACCTCGCCCCGACCGATTTGGATGGAGCCGCAGGTCCCGGCAACGGGACGGGGCTTGGGGTTGTCGCCGCACGTCGCTCTCCGGATGACCGGTAGGCCCGCTGACGGCATCGGGCTGAACACGTGCGCCGTCGTGACTGTCCGCGCCCGGGAGGCAGCGGGTGCCCGCAGACTTCGCATGTCCCCGGGGGTGTCGGTGTCGGGTTCCGGGGGTGGGCCGATGGGCGAGTTGGACGCGGTGGGGTCGCCCGCCAGCGGTATGCCGCCGGGCGCGGCGGTCGTCGTGGGTCTTGTCGACGCAGCGGTGATCGCCTCCTGCCGTTCGGCCGGATGGGTGGGATGAGCCCCTCAACACCGGGTGCGGCACTTCAAAAGGGAAGAGGGAGGACGTGGCCAGGGGGCACGGGTGGCAGCGACATTCTTTCCTGCCGTTTCAACACATGGGGTAGGGCCTGCGTATCCCCTCATGAACGTCGTCTCCGGAGATGGGGAAGCAGCTTGAAAGCCTGGCGCCGAACGGATGTGAGTGGCCGTGACGGTGAGCGGTAGTCCTCTGCGGTGGTTTCGCGGACGGACCGCAACGACCACCTCGGAACCCACCAGATTTCGCACCGAGCGCGAAGTGGGGGCCGCCTATGATCTTTACGGTGGTGAGCTCTTCGGGTTCGCCTTCAAAGCACTGGAGGACCGGCAGCTCGCCGAGGACGTGGTGCAGGAGACCTTCATCCGCGCCTGGAGGTCGCCTCGCGGCTTCGACCCGGATCAGGGCAGCTTGCGGACATGGTTGTTCGCCATTGCCCGGAACAGCGTGGCGGATGCCATGCGGCGGCGCAAGGTCCGGGAGGGACCCGGCCTCTCGTCGTGGGACGTCGTATCCGAGTCGTCGTCGGCGTTCGACGGTGTCGATCAGCTGCTTGACCGGATACAGCTCGGAGAAGCATTGGAGCGGCTGAGTCCGCAGCACAGGGAGGCAGTGGTGGAGGTGTACTTCAGTGGTCGTACCTGTGCCGAATTGGGTGAGGAGCTGGGTATTCCGGCGTCCACTATGCGCAGTCGTCTGTACTACGGCGTGCGGTCGCTCCGGCTCGTCCTGGAGGAGAATGGGTGGCTGGCGCCATGAACAAGGAATGCTTCCCCTACCGACCGCTCCTGACCGAGCATCTGCTGCTTGGAACGCCGCTACCGAAGGAACTCTCCCGGCATCTCGACCAGTGCCCGGACTGCACGCGTGAGGCCTCCGAGACCGAAGACGTAGTCCGAACGCTGGAGCGGGTGAACCCGCTTGCGGAATGGACCCGTACGCCGGCGTCAGAGCTGCACGCGCGGCCTTCGCGAGAGCTCAAGTCCCGGACCCGTCGGGAGATGGCCGGAGCCAAGGTCCCCCGGTTCAGTCCCGGCCGACGAATCGCCCTGGGCGTCGCCGCTGCGGCCGCCGCGGTCACCGCAGTGATCATTCCTCTCAACACGGCAGACCAGGAAGGCGGCGGAGCGCCTCAGGCCACCTCGGCCGTGATGGTTCGCCAAGGGAAGATGATCGACCGGCCGTGGGGCACCGAGGTTCCCGTGGCGCTGTCGGGCCTCAAGGCGGGGAAGAACTACCGCTTGATGACCGCCAACGCCGACGGCAAGCGCATTTCCAGCGGCAGTGTGCGGGCAGAGAGCGGCGAGAAGGTCTTCTTCCGCATGATGACCGCCATGCGCAAGGACACCATCACCGAGCTGATCGCGGAGGACGAGCAAGGGCGCGTCGTGACCCGCGTACCTGTGTCACCTTCCCAGACCTGACAGCCGAAGCGAGAGCCACCTGGCGCTGAGAGGAGCGGTAGCGACGGCCCGAAGGCAGGCTGGAGCAAGGCCTCCAAGCGGCGTCGCTGTCATGCAGGCCTGCCCCTGGCCCTGGTGACTCCGGACAGCGGATCGGCACGGGGCCCTGAGGTGCGCTCGTGCGTACACGGTGTCCTCGGAGCCAAGCTCTCCGAACCGACCTGCGGCATCTCGCCTGGCAGCGGGCAACTGGGGAAGTTGATCCATTTCCGTTCAACGCGATGTGGCGCCGGCGCGTATCCCCTGTGAAAGCAGTCGCCGAGCCATCAGGGAACGCGAGCGGAGTGCAACGCAGCAGGCACCTGAGTGTGGTCGCGGTCGTGCCCCATGCCTTCCGCTCGGCGGAGCAGAGGGGTTCTCTCCCACGTCGGTGAATCCTTCGGCCGGAATCCAGGTCGTAGAAGGCGTCGGGTGACCACGTCGTACGGCTTCTGCGGGCTGCTGTCATGCATGGCAATGAGGGCGTCCACAGCAGGTGGGTGTCCTGAAGCAAGGAGACAACCCAGGTGAATCACGTCAAGGCCACTCGTCGGACGCTTATCGGCGTCGCCGCCGTTGCCGCGCTGACCATCCCGGTCGCGATGGCTTCCGCGGACGGTGCCTCGTCCGAGACCACGGGACGGCACAGCACCGTATCGGCGTTCGGCGCCTACAGCGGAACCCTTAACGGGTCTCCCAAGCCGTTCGACCCCCAGATCAGCAACAACACTCTGGCAATCAGCCCCAATGAGCGCATCGCGGTGGCCACGAACTCCGAGTCGGACCACCTGGACGTGATCGATGTGCGGCGGGGCCGGAAGATCGCTGAGATCAAGGGGTATGTCAGCCCGCGCAACATCCTGTTCGCTCCGGACGGCAAGACCTTCACGGTGTCCGACAGCACACTGGGCGTCGTGGACCGCATCTCCCTGCGCAGCCACCGGGTGGTGAAGCGGCTGCCGCTCGGCGCCGGCGTGTTCGGCACCGCGCAGTCCAAGGACGGCAAGTGGCTGTACGCCAACAACGAAGCCGCGAGCACGGTCACGGTGGTGGACCTGGCCAACAGCAGGGCGGACTCCGTCCTCACCGGGTTCGCCGAGCCGCGCCAGGGAGTCAAGTTGGACCCTGCCGGCGACAAACTGTATGTCACCAACTACAAGGGTGACCGGATCACGGTCGTTGATACCAAGACCAAGAAGACGCTGCAGCAGATCGAGGGGTTCAAGCAGGTGCGGGGGCTGTCCATCAGCCGGGACGGCACCCGGTTGTACGCGGCCAACAGCGAGACCAACACGGTGTCCATCGTCGACACGGAGTCCGGCACCACCCTGAAGCGGGTCACGGTGGGACAGAAGCCCTACGGTGCCGCGCTCGCTCCCAACGAGAAGATCCTGCTCTCGGGGAACCTCGAGGGCAACACTCTGACGGCCGTCAACCCTGCCAGCGGCGAGACGTTCGGTACCGTGAAGGGCCTGAAGGGGCCTCGCCAGGCCATCAGCTTCAGCGCCGACTCGAAGACCGCGTGGGTTCTCAACGAGGACCTGACCGTGGCCGAGGTCGATGTCGATGCTCTCAAGGTGACCCGTACGCTCGGCGTCCGCTGACCACCTGTAGCAGGCCGCCTGTGGCCGTCTGTGGGCGGCGTGACAGCTGAGAAGCCGTATTCCTGTCGATCACGAGGGCGGTTCTGATCGAACAGGGTGCCTGGCCGGGTGATCTTGGCTGGGAGGGCGCATGGAGACAGGGCCTCCGGTGCAGCACGAGGGTTGTTGAAGCCAACTCGTGAGACTGGAGGCCCTGTTGATGCAGTTCTACGTGGTTTCGCCCTCGGGGTTCAACTCGATGCGTCCGGTGTGCGATTGCCTCGCTCACCGGTTCGGGAACGCGGCCGACCGTCCGGAGCGGGTGCGGCGGTATCCCTCGGACATGACGGACGCGGAGTGGGCGGTGGTGCGTGACGCGCTGTCGGTGCCGGTGCCGGCGTGGATGGAGGGCCGGGGCGGACAGCCGGAGGGCTACTGTTCCATGCAGGGCGTCGCCTACAGCTCCCCGCGCAGCGACGCGAACGTCTTCATGCTGATCTTCGGCTGGGGCATGTTCATCTACGCCGGGATGGTCGCCCTGTACTTCCTCGCCCGCGCACTGTGGTCCACCGACGACGAGACCGGCGAGGCCGTACCCGGCGAGGGAACCGCGCGGCCGGAGCTCCACGAGCCGGAGGCCGACACCTGAGCTCTGCTCAGTCCGCAGCCCGGCGTTCGTCGTTGGCGTCTCGGCCCGCCGCATGGCGGACCGGGGCGAGGGCGGAGCCCGCGGCCAGGCGACCGCCGGAATGGTGATGGGGATCATCGGCTGCGTGTTCGCGGGCTTCGGGTTCGCCGTGGCCACGATCCAGGCGATCTGGTACTGACGGGCCACCGCCCAGGCGGTTTCCCCGGCGCGGACGGGGCGTTGACGGGGCGTGTCCTGCGGGCCGCGCCCCTGCCCCCGCCTTCGGCCCATGTGCCGCCCCCACATGTACACCGCGTCAGGTGGGGTGCCCTGCACCATGTCGACGGCGGCACGGTGTTCATACGGTTCGGCGACATCACATGAATCCGCCGAGGAGCCGGTCACCATGCGTCGCAGAACCACAGGCACCGTCCGTCACCACAGATCCCTCTCCGCCGTCGTCACGCTGGCTTCGGCCGGCCTCCTGCTGGTCGGGTGCACCGCCGCCGGGAAGGCGGGCGAGGCCGATTCCGCGTCCGGCAAGGACGCGAAGGACCAGAGCGTGAAGGTGGGCCTGGTCTACTCCCGTACGGGGCTGCTCGCGGACTACGGGAAGCAGTACCGCGACGGGTTCATGGCGGGCCTGGACTACGCGACGAAGGGCACCGGCAAGGTCGCCGGGCACCGTATCGAGGTCACCGAGCAGGACGACGCGGGCGACCCGGGCAAGGCGGTCTCCGCGGCCAAGAACCTGATCGGCAAGGGCTACAAGGTGCTGGCCGGCACCACCGATTCCGGGGTGGCCCTCCAGATGGCGCCGCTCGCCGCCCAGAACAAGGTGCTGTACATCAGCGGCCCGGCCGCCACCGACGCCGTGACCGGTATCAACGAATACACCTTCCGCTCGGGCCGGCAGTCCTACCAGGACATCCTCACGGCCGGGACGATGCTCGGCGAGGCCAAGGGCAAGAAGGTCACGGTGCTGGCCCAGGACTCCACCTTCGGCCAGGCCAATGTCGCCGCCGTGAAGGCCGTCCTCGGTTCCAAGGGCGCGAAGGTGGGCTCCGTACTGGCTCCGCCCAGCGCCACCGACCTGACCCCGTTCGCCCGGCAGGTGAAGGCGGGCGGGCCCGATCTGGTCTTCGTCGCCTGGGCCGGCTCCACCGCACCGGCGCTGTGGACCGCACTGGACCAGCAGGGCGTGCTGGGGGCGAGCAAGGTCGTCACGGGCCTCGCCGGAACGGCCTCGTACCCGATCTTCGGGGACGCCGGTTCCAAGGTGTCGTTCCTGGCGCACTACTTCCCCGGCGCGGGCGGCGGCAACGTCGTTGAGAAGTCCATGCTCGACTCGGTCACCAAGGCCGGCGGCACCCCGGACCTGTTCACCCCCGACGGCTTCACCGCGGCGCAGATGGTCGTGCGCGCCGTCGAGGAGGGCGGCGCCACCGATTCCGCCGCCATGGTCAAGGCCCTGGAGGGCTGGAGCTTCGACGGGGTGAAGGGCAAGGAGCAGGTCCGTGCCGAGGACCACGCACTGGTGCAGCCGATGTTCGTCGCGAAGCTCAAGGGGAAGGGCGCCGGTGCCCAGCCGGAGCTGGTGAGCACCGCACCGATGGACAAGGTGGCGCCGCCCGCCAAGCCCTCGGCGGGCTGACCGATGGCCGTACCGGACACCACCGCGAAGCGCCCGGGCGGGGCACCGACCACCGCCCCGGTGCTTCAACTGGACGGACTCGGCTGGGGCGTCGGCGGGGCGACGATCGTCGAGGACGTCACGCTGAGCGTCCACGAGGGCGAGTTCCTCGCCTTCATCGGTCCCAACGGAGCCGGCAAGACCTCACTGTTCAACCTGATCAGCGGGCTGACCATGGCCACGTCGGGCACGATCGCGCTGGACGGTACGGACATGACGGACCGCCCCGCGCACGCCCGGGCGAGGCGCGGCATCGGCCGCACGTTCCAGACGTCCAGCCTCTGGCCCGGGATGAGCGTGGCCGACCACGTCCGGCTGGCCGCTCAGGCGGCCGGGGGCGGCTCGTACCGGCTGTGGCGGCGCGCCTCCCCGTACACCGCCGAGGTGAACGGCGTACTGGAACGCACCGGACTCGGCCACCGAGCACAGGCGATGGCATCCGAGCTGTCGCACGGCGAGAAGCGGAAGCTGGAGCTGGCGGTGCTGCTGGTGGGCGAGCCGCGGCTGATGCTGCTCGACGAGCCGATGGCCGGGGTGAGCGCGGAGGAGGTCCCCGCGCTGACCGAACTGATCCGCACCCTGCACCGGGACGAAGGCCGCACCGTCCTGATGGTCGAGCACCACATGGACGTCCTGCTGGGTCTGGCCGACCGGCTCGCCGTGATGCACCACGGAAGGCTACTGGCGCTGGACACCCCCGAGGCCGTGACCGCCGACCCGACCGTTCAGCAGGCCTACCTCGGGGAGGGACTGTGACGACAGAGACCCTGCTCGCCATACGGGACCTGCGGGTCCTGATCGGCGGCCGGCACATCCTGCACGGCGTCGACCTGGACGTCGCCCGGCACGGGGTGACCGCGCTCCTCGGCCGCAACGGCGCCGGGAAGACCACGACCGTGCGCGGCGTCCTGGGCCTCGTCCCGCGCACCGGCAGCGTGCGGCTGGACGGCGAGGAGACCGTGGCGATGCCCACCCACACCGTGGTGCGGCTGGGCATCGGTTACGCCCCCGAGGACCGGGGGATCTTCGCCGGACTGACCGTGGCCGAGAATCTGCGCCTGGCCGAGCGGCGCGGCGCGGGCGAGCCCGCGTACGCGCTCGTCCATGAGCTCTTCCCCGAACTGAAGCGCCGGGAGCGGCAGTTGGCCGGGACACTGTCCGGCGGCCAACAGCAGATGGTGGCCATCGGCCGCACCCTGCTCAACGGAAACCGGCTGATCATCGCCGACGAACCCACCAAGGGCCTGGCGCCCAAGGTGGTCACCGAGGTCGCCCAGGTGCTGGAGCGGGCCGCCGAGGCGGTGCCGGTGCTGCTCGTGGAGCAGAACCTGGCCGTCGTGCGACGCCTGGCCGAGCACTGTGCGGTGCTCGCCGACGGCCGGACCGCCCATCAGGGACCGGCCTCCGAGCTGCTGGGTGATGCAGAGGCGGCGCGGCGCCTGCTGGGCGTAGGACACGGCCCGGCGGCGTCCGTGGCACCACACTCCTCTTCTCCGGCCGTGGAGGCGGATTCCTGATGTCCACCGTCGTTCTGCTCACCATGACCGGACTCGGTCTGGGAGCGCTCTACTTCCTGATCGCATCGGGACTCTCACTGATCTTCGGCCTGATGGATGTGCTCAACTTCGCGCACGGGGCACTGCTCTCCATCGGCGCGTACGGCACCTGGTGGGCGGCGTCCGGCAATCTGCCCGGCGCCGGCCCGGGCGGAGCGGGCTTCGTCCTCGCGGTCCTGTTCGGTACGGCGGTGGGCACCGCGGCCGCCGTGCTGCTGGAACTCGCCGTCGTCCGCCCGCTCTACACCCGGCCGCGCGAGCAGGTGCTCGCCACCGTCGGGGTGGGGCTCGCCGTCCCGGCGCTGCTGTCGGGCATCTGGGGCTCGGACGCCCGGACCTTCCCGGGTCCGAAGGCGCTGTCCGGCACCTTCGGGCTGCTCGGCGCCCAGGTCCCGGTCAACCGACTGGTACTGGTCGCGGCGGCGGTCGTGGTCCTCGTCGCACTGCGGCTCTTCCTCGGCCGCACCCGGCACGGTCTGGTCGTACGGGCCGGGGTCGAGGACCGGGCGATGGTCACCGCCCTGGGTATCGATGTGCGCAGGGCGTTCACGCTCGTCTTCGCGATCGGCGGCTGCGCCGCCGCGCTCGGCGGGGCGCTCAGCGGCCTGTACTTCGGCTCGGTCGACCCCCGCCAGGGCACCTCGCTGCTGATCTTCGCGTTCGTCGTGGTGGTCACCGGCGGCATGGGCTCGGTGACCGGCGCCGCCGTGGCGTCCGTCGTCATCGGCCTGGTCCAGCAGTTCGCCAACTACTACACCGCAGCAGGCCTCGGCGACCTGGCCGTCGTCGCCCTGCTCGCCGCGCTGCTGCTGCTGCGGCCGCGCGGACTGACCGGGAGGCTCGCGTGAGCACCGTCACCGAGACACACGACCGCACCGGCGAAAAACACACGGCCGCACCGGCCCCCGGGAACACCGCCCGGCTGCTGCGCCGCTGGTGGCCCGCCGCCGCACTGCTGATCCTCTTCGTCGTGCCGTACAGCGCACTGCCGCTGCCCGGACTCCTGGACGGCCCGCTCGGCAGCCCCGGAAGTCTCCAACTGCTCGCCACCTGCCTGCTGTTCGGCGCACTGGCGACCGGTTACGACCTGCTGCTCGGCCGCACCGGGCTGCTCTCCTTCGGGCATGCGCTCTACTTCGCAGCGGGCAGCTACGCCACCAACATGTTCCTACTGGAGGCGGGCCTCCCGTTCGCCGTGTCCGCGCTGCTCGGCCTCTGCTTCGGGATCGCGCTCGCGCTGGTCCTGGGGTCGGTGAGCCTGCGGGTCACCGGCATCGGCTTCTCCATGGTGACGCTGGCCTTCGCCCAGGCGGGCTCGATCCTGGTCTCCCGCAACCCCGGTGGTTTCACCGGCGGCGAGGAGGGCCGGGCCGCCCCCGCAGATCTGCTGCCGTCCTGGCTCGTGGGCATCGACCACACCGCGAACCTGTACTGGGTGGCGCTCGGCTATCTGGTCCTCACCCTGGCCGTCGTCCACTGGGCGGTCCGCTCCCCCACCGGACGGGTCTGGGAGGGCATCAAGGAGAACGAACGCCGCGTGGAGGTGCTGGGGTTGAAGCCGTACGGCTTCAAGCTGACGGCCTTCGTCCTGGCGGGCGCGCTGGCCGCTCTGGGCGGCCTGGTTCACCTGCTGCTCACCGGCGGCTCGACCCCGCAGACGACCACCTCCGACTTCACCCTCTCCCTGCTGGTGATGGTGGTGCTCGGCGGATCGGGCACCCGCTGGGGTCCGATGGTCGGCGGCATCCTCTATACCTGGGCCGATCACCGGCTCGGCGATCTGGCCGGGTCGGGCGCGGTCGCCGATCTGCCCGCCGTGCTGCGGGTGCCTCTCTCCCAGCCGCTGTTCCTGCTTGGTGTGCTGTTCGTGGCCGTGGTACATCTGCTGCCGGGCGGCCTGGCCCGGCTGCCGTCCCGGCTGGCCGCAGTACGCCGCAGGCCCACCACCGAAAAACTCCCGGCCAGGAAGGCCCGGAAGGAGAACGGACGCCCGTGATTCCGTACGAAGAGGTACAGGTCCCCGTGGCCGGGGGCGAGTTGGCGGCACTGAGGTGGCCGGCCCGTGAGCCGGACGCACCGGTCGTCGTCGCCCTGCACGGCATCACGGCCAACGCGCTGTCCTGGGGCCCGGTGGCGAGGCTGCTGGACGGCCGCATCACCCTCATCGCCCCGGATCTGCGCGGCCGGGCCGGGAGTTCGTCCCTGCCGGGGCCGTACGGCATCGCCACGCACGCCGATGACATCGCCGCCCTGACCAAGGCCCTGGGCCTGGACCGGGTGGTGCTGGCCGGCCATTCGATGGGCGCGTTCGTGGCGGCGCTGGCCGCCGTACGGCACCCGGAACGGTTCGGGCCACTGCTGCTGGTCGACGGCGGCATAGGCTTCCCCGCCCCGACGCATCTCTCCCCGGACGAGCTGATGACCGCCGTGATCGGCCCGGCCATGGACCGGCTGTCGATGACCTTTCCCGACCGGGCCTCCTACCGCTCCTTCTGGCAGGCGCACCCGGCGTTCGCGGATGCGTGGTCGGCCGAGGTGGATGCGTACATCCAGCGCGACCTGACCGGGGACGAACCCGCCATGCACTCCACCTGTCGGATCGAGGCGGTACGCACCGACGGCATCGGCCTCTTCGACGAGGAGGTGCTGACGGCGGTACGGAAGCTGCCGGTTCCGGCGACGCTGCTGTGGGCGCAGCGGGGCCTGATGGACGAGGAGCAGGGCCTGTACGACGAGACGCGCCTGGCGGTGGCCGGCCTCGGGGGCACCGGGGTGACGCCGGTGGCGGTGCGGGACGTCAACCACTACACGGTGCTGACGGGGGACACGGGCGGCCGGGAGGTCGTACGGCACCTGCTGGCCCTGTCCGGAGAAACCGGCAGCTCGGGCCCGTCCAGCGCCTGAGGACACCCCGCGGCCGCCCGGACACCCCGGGCGGCCGGCTCGTTCCCGGACGCCCCCAGCGGCCGGCTACCGCTCTCGGCCGCACCAGCAACCGGATACGCGGCCTGCTCACCGAGTTCCACCCCCAGCCTGGAGCGCGTCCTGGGCCCGCGCCTGGACCACCAGGCCGTCACCTGGCTGCTTGAGCAATGACCGTCCGCTTCACCATCTGGGAGCAGATCACCGGCGTCACCGGCCGGCCCGCCGCGGCCTGAGCCCAGGGCCGGCACCCGGCCCCACCACACCTCGACACACCGTCAGACACCCACACACGCACCAACGTGACAACGCCAGCCGAAGGCCGGTGGTCAGCGCGGCCCATGCTCACCTTGATCACGGATCACGAACGTCGCTATGTCAGCCGCAAGGCACGTAAAGAAACTTTTGCCCATCTTGAAGCAACCAATAGACGATGCTGACTTTCTGGCGTCTCGCGTCCTGCGATCGATGGGAGACACGAGATGAAACCGCATATGGCGAAGGGCAGCCGGCCTCGGTCGGCGGTCCCGGGCCGTCTGTCCGGCTGGGCTCCGGCCACAGCACTCCTCCTGGCCGTGACGACGTCCTGCACCGGCTCCGCACCGGGAAACGGTGCCGTCGCGGTCGGAAAGCCCGGCACGGCCGGAGTGGGGGATCGGCTGTTCCCAGCGCTCGGCAATGGCGGCTATGACGTGGTGCACTACGGGCTGACGCTGGATTACGTGCCCGAGACCAACCACCTGAAGGGCACGGCGGTCATCACAGCGCGGGCCACCCAGGACCTGAGCCGCTTCAACCTCGACCTGTCAGGGCTGCGGGTACGCACCACCACGGTGCAAGGAGCCAAGGCCCAAGTCGCTCGCTCGGGTGACGAGTTGCTCGTGACACCGGCGAAGACGGTGAGGAACCGCGAAGTCTTCAAGACAGTCGTCACCTACGACGGCACACCGCGCACGCTCAAGGGCGACGACGGAGGCCTGGAAGGCTGGATAGAGACCGACGACGGCTCGACGGCCCTGGGTCAGCCGTCCGGCTCCATGACCTGGTTCCCGGGCAACCATCACCCGTCGGACAAGGCCACGTACGACACCACGGTCACCGTGCCCAAGGACGAGGACGGCGACCCCTACGACGTGATCAGCAACGGCAAGCTGATCACGGAGGAGGACAAGGGCAAAACGGTGACCCGGCACTGGCGCACCGAGGAGCCCATGGCCAGCTACCTCGCACACGTCTCCGTCGGCTACTTCGAGATCCACAAGGGCTGGACGGACGATGACGTGCCCGTCTACGTCGCCATCGACCCCGACGAGGCCGAGGACTCCGCCGATGTCGCAGACCTGGTGCCCGAGATCGTCGGCTGGGCCGGCAAACGCTTCGGTCCCTACCCCTTCTCCTCGGCCGGTGCCATCGTCGACCACCTGCCCGGGCTCGACTACGCCCTGGAGACCCAGACCAAGCCCTACTTCAACGAGGCGCCCGAAGAGGCGCTGCTTGTGCACGAACTGGCACACCAGTGGTTCGGCAACTCCGTCACCCCGCGCAAGTGGAAGGACATGTGGCTCAGCGAGGGTCTGGCCACCTACGCGGAGTGGCTCTGGGAGGAGGAGCGGGGCAACAGGAGCACCACGGAGATCTTCGAGGACTTCTACGACGGCAAGGACGCCGAGAGCGAGGGCATCTGGGCGTTCCCGCCGGCGGATCCGCCCAGCGGAGGGCGCGTCTCAGACCCGCCCGTCTACGGACGCGGTGCCATGGTCGTGCACAAGGTGCGCAGGGCCGTCGGCGATGAGACCTTCTTCGACATTCTTCGTACCTGGACCCGGCAGCACCGGCACGGCAATGCTGACACCCGGCAGTTCATCGCCCTGTGCGAGAGCAAGTCCGGGAAGGACTTGACCGCGCTCTTCGACACCTGGCTCTTCGACAAGAAGAAGCCCTCCCGGATGTGAGGAGGGCGATCCGACGAGAGAAGGGCTCTCCCCGGGGGGAAAGCCCTTCTCCAGCCGGCAGGAGGCCCTACGCAGGCGGGTACACCAGCGTGATCTCGCGGTTCAGGCCGGTCTCGTCGGCATCCGGGTACATGGACACCTCACCGTCGGACCACCGCACCAGGAAGTCGTCCGGGTGGCGGTTGTCCGTGTAGTCGCCGGCGCCCAGGATGGTGGCGTGCGTCCAGAGCCGGTTGGGCTTCTTGACCTGGATCTCGCCGTGGAAACCGTTCTGGTCGATGTCCTTGTAGAGGGTCAGTTCGCCGTCCGTCCAGCGCACCATGAGGTCGTGCTGGTCATGCCGCTGAACGCGGTACGACGGCGACATGCCCTCCACGGACGACCCCCTCCACCATGATCAGCCCGAAGGTCCTCCCACCCTGTCAGTCAACGTGACAGCGCCCGCGGGACGGCGGTGTGCCGTGGACTAGACGGCACACCGCCGTTACTGCCCGCTGATGCCCGTTACCACCAACCGGTGCACTTGCTGGTGCCACCTACCTGCTTGCCGCAGGCTCGGAACAGCCACTGGGAGTCGGTGTAGTTGACCACTTGGGCGGCACTGGTGTTGGGGGCCCCATCGCTCTGCACAGACCAGGGGCCGCACTGCAGCCACCCATTGCCCCCGGTTGTCGTCCAGTCCAGCCACACCTGGTCGCCCTTCAGCGTCGATCCGGTGATCTTCGCCCCCCTGCCTGGGCCGGTTCTTCGGCTCGTGCGCGGGTGCTGGCCGTCGCTATCAAGCACGCGCACACGTGGGTCGTCGCCGCCGATATTGTCGTCGACGACTCCGTGGCGCGCATCGCCGAATTCCGCGGTTCCTGCGAACGTTTCCGCGATCGACTGCGTCGCGGCAGTCGACAACCGGAACAGGGCCTGTACGACGAGACCCGCCTGGCATCGGCCAACCTGGACGGCACAGGGGTGGCACCGGTCCCGGTGAGGGACGTCAACCACTACACGCTGCTTACGGGCAACACAGGCAGCAACCGGATAGCCAACCACCTGCTGGCCCTGTCCGGCGCTTGAGGACACACGCAGCACAACGCCCTCTACCGCTCACGCACGCCCGCCCGCCCGCCCGCCAACAGATGCAACCGCAACGCGAGTTGCAGCTCCAACGCCCGCCCGGGCTCGTTCCAGTCCCGCCCCAGCAGCACCTGCACCCGGTCCAGCCGCTGCACCACCGTGTTGACGTGCACATGGAGTTCGTCCTTGGCGCGGATGAGACTGCCCCCGGACCCGAAATAGGCACCGAGCGTACGCACAAGGTGCGTGCCGCGCTGCGCGTCGTACTCCAGCAGCGGCCCCAGCGTCGCCGAGACGAAGCCGTCGACGTCCTGGGCGTTGCCCAACACCACGCCCAGGAATCCGAGTTCTTCGACGCACGCGCCTTCCCCCGTACGCCCCAGGACCCGCATGGCGCGCAGGCAGCGGGCGGCCTCCCCGTATGCGGAGGCCAGCTCCCGGGCGCCGCGTGCCGGCCCCGTGGCGGCGACGGTGACGGGGGCCTGGACCAGCTGCCCGAGCTGGGCCGCCGCCGCGCGTGCCGCGTCACCGGCGGCCGGTCCGGAGCCGTCGGCTTCTATCAACAGCACCACGTTCCCCGCATGTTCGGCGCTCACCCCATGGATGTCCCCGCCGAACAGATAACGCATCGTGGCTGGGGCCAGCCTCTCCCGGGCTCCGCCGTCGGCCACCAGCAGCAGGTGCGGGCGGTCGAGGTCGACGCCGAGGCGCCGGCCGCGTTCGGCGAGTCCGGCCGGGTCGCGGTCCGCTTCGGTCAGCAGATCGGTGATCAGCTCTCCGCGGATCCGGTTCTCGGTCTCGGCGACCGTGCGCCGCAGCAGCAGCAGGAGCCCGGTGACCACCGAGGCCCGCTCGAACAGCCGCCGGTCGGAGTCGTCGAGCTGTTCGCGCCGGTGCAGGACCAGACCGGCCAGAAGTTCCCGTCCGGCGAGGACGGCGCAGATCCACCGGCCGTCGCGGTGCACGGCGCGGGCACCCGTACGGGATTCCTCGGCCGTCTCGGCCAGCCAGCCGGCGTCCATGCTGTCGGCGGCGAGGTCCGCACCGTCGGGCCGGACCGCCGCCAGGGGCCGTCCGCCGGGGTCGTGAATAGTGAGCGGGGAGTCCAGCAGCCCCGCGACCGCCGCGGCGACATCCTGGACGTCACGGCCGCGCAGGACCAGGTCGGTCAGCCGGTCATGGGACTCCTCGGCCCGCCGCATGGCCGCCGAGTGGGCCCGTACGGCCGCATTGGCCTCGGCCAACTCGGCGTTGGCCCCGGCCAGTTCATCCAGCGCTGACCGGGTGTCGGCGAGCGCGCGGGCGGTGTCGATGGCGATGGCTGCGTGTGCGGCGAGCGAGCACAGCAGGGCGACCTCGTCGGGGCTGAAGACGCGGGGCGCGCGGTCGGCGGCGAAGAGCACGCCGATGACCTTTCCCGTACCGCCGCGGCTGGAGCCGAGGAGCAGGGGCACGCCCAGGATGGCGACGAGCCCCTCGTCCAGCACCCCGGCGTTGATGTTGCGGGTGTGATGGAAGCGGTCGTCGGTGCGGTAGTCGGGGGTCGCGTACGGGCTCGCGGTCTGCGCCACCAGACCGCCGAGCCCGTGGCCGAGTTCCAGCCGCAGTCGTTGGAAGAGCACCGACACCGAACCGTCGGTGACCCGCATGTAGGTGTCTCCCGCCTCCTCGTCGGGGAGCGTGAGATACGCCGTGTCCGTGCCGAGCAGCATCCTGGCCCGGCGCACGATCGCCTTCAGCACGTCGTCCAGGTCGCGGGACGCGGCCAGATCGCCCGCGGTGTCGAAGAGCGCGGTGAGCTGGAGCTCACGGCGCCGGTGCTGCCGCAGCGCACCCCTGATCCGCAGGGCGGTGGCGGTGGCCCGCTCCACCTCCGCCAGATCGCCCGCGGGCACACCGGCGGCCCGCGCCTGCGAGGAGACGGCGCCCAGCGCCTCGGCGGGGGCGTCGTCGGCCAGCAGGTCGAGAAGGCGCCGCAGATGGGACGCGGCGGAGGCGGACGGTTCAGACATGGGCGGCCATCGTTCGTAGGGGTCGGGGGATCAGTTGGCGGTCCAGCCGCCGTCCATGGAGAGCGAGGTGCCGGTGATGTGCACGGTACGCGGCCCGCAGAGCCACAGCACAGCCTCGGCAACGTCGTCGGGTTCGATCAGGCGCTTGATCGCGCTGCGTTCCAGCATGACCCGGCCCACCACCTCCTCCTCGGAGATGCCATGCGTACGGGCCTGGTCCGCGATCTGGTTCTCGACCAGGGGGGTGCGTACGTACCCGGGGCTGACGCAGTTGCTCGTCACCCCGTACTCCGCCGCTTCGAGCGCGACCACCTTACTGAGCCCCTCCAGTGCATGCTTTGCCATCACATAGGCCGATTTGTAGGGGCTGGCCCGCAGGCCGTGCACGGACGAGATGTTGACCACGCGTCCCCAGCCGCGTTCGTACATGCCCGGCAGGGTCCGGCGCAAGATCCGGAACGGGGCCTCCACCATGACGCGCTGGATCAACGCGAAGCGGTCCGGTGGGAATTCGTGCACGGGGGCGACATGCTGGAGCCCGGCATTGTTGACCACGACGTCCACGTCGGCGGGCAGTGTGTCCACCGCGTCCGGGACGGAGAGGTCGACCACCCACGCCGTCCCGCCGATCGTCTCCGCCAGGCTCTTGGCGGCGTCGGCGGCCTTGTCCACCACATGGACATGGGCGCCCGCGGCGGCCAGGGCCTGTGCGCAGGCCCGCCCGATACCGCTCGCGGCACCGGTCACCAGGGCGGTGCGCCCGGCAAGGAGCCGGTCTGCGGGCATCAGCGAAGGACCGGCGGCGGGCGGCGGGACGGTGGGCGGGGCAGCATACGGGGCGGGCCCGTGGTCCGGGCTCTGAGGAGTCTCCATGGTCGTCACCGTAAGGAGACCGAAGCCCACGTCACACGGGGTCGGTGCACACACCGTCGCACATCGGCATGGTGGCGGCGTACATGGTGCGGGCCCGCACCATCGCCGCGGCCGCCGGGCAGCCGGGTGCGGTAACGCATGCGGGTCCTTTCCCAGCAGCCCGTATTTGTGCGGGCGTTGACCGGAAGTCCGCATGCTGGAGCGCGCTCCAAGTCAAGGTGCGCAAGAGCGGCGCCGCACACAGCCGGGACCGGGGTGTGTCCGCCGGGCCCATGGGCGCGGGAGAGCCCGCCTCATAGCGTCCGCCCCGCACTCGTCCGAAACGCACACACCCCCGCACCGTCCGAACATTTCCGTACAAGGAGGCACCCGTGCGCCCATCGATCCTGCGACGCCTGCTCCGGCGCGTCGCTTCCACGGCCGCTCTCGCCCTCGTCGCGGCGACGCTGAGCACCGTGGGGGCCGCCCCGCCGGCCGCTGCCGCCGGAGGGTTGCAGCAGGTCACCGGTTTCGGCTCGAACCCCGGCAATCTGCAGATGTACGAGTACGCCCCCGCAGGTCTGCCCGCGAACGCGCCGCTGGTGATCGCCCTGCACGGTTGTACGCAGACAGCCAACGACTACTACACGAACTCGGGCTGGCCGAAGTACGCCGATCTGTGGGGCTTCGCGGTGGTCTTCCCTCAGACCACGTCCGCCAACAACGCGCTGTCCTGCTTCGGCTGGTTCGACCCGGCGAAGGACACCAGGGGCAAGGGCGAGGCCGCCTCGATCGTGCAGATGGTGGAGCACGCGAAGCAGAGTCACGGCTCGGACGCCCGCCGGGTGTACGTCACCGGGCTCTCGGCGGGCGGCGGCATGACCGCCGATCTGCTGGCCGCTTACCCGGACGTGTTCGCGGGCGGCTCCGTGGCCTCGGGCCTGCCCGCCCAGTGCGCGACGAGCCAGGCGGCCGCGTCCGGCTGCCAGACGGGCCCGCAGAAGCTGACGCCCGCGCAGTGGGGCGACAAGGTACGCGGCTCCTACCCGGGCTACTCGGGCCCCTGGCCCCGCGTGGCGATCTGGCAGGGCACGTCCGACTACACGGTGTACCCCGCCAACGCCACGGCCCTGCGCGACCAATGGACGGATGTCTGGGGCATCGGCCAGACCCCGTCGTCCACGGACACCCTCCCCGGCAACACAACACGCAGCACGTACAACGACGCCTCCGGGAAGCCCGCTGTCCAGACGTACTCGGTCTCCGGCATGGGCCACGGCCTGGCGGTGAACCCCGGCTCGGGCACCGAACAGTGCGGGAGCACGGCGGCATACTTCCTGAACACCATCTGCTCGACGTACTTCACGGGCGTCTTCTGGGGCCTGGACCAGGGCGCACCCGGCGGCGGCCAACTCCCCGCCCCGTCCGGCCTGCAGGTCACAGGCGTGACGGCGAACAGTGCTTCACTGTCCTGGAACGCGGTCCCGGAAGCAGCCTCGTACGCGGTCTACCGCAACGGCACGAAGGTCGCCTCCCCCACCGCCACGACGTACACGGACACGGGCCTCAAAGCCGGTACCGCCTACCGGTACGCGGTGGCGGCGGTCGACGGATCGGGGACGTCCGGCACCACTTCGCCGCAGGTGACGGCGACCACGACCGGCTCCGTACCCGCGCAGTGCTTCACAGCGACCAACTACGCACATGTGACCGCCAGAAGGGCGCACACCACGGGCGGCTATGTGTATGCCAACGGCTCGAACGAGAAGATGGGCCTGTACAACGTCTTCGTCACGCACACGCTGAAGGAGTCACCGGCGGGATACTTCGTGCTCGCGGACAGCGGGTGCACGACCTGAGCGGCGCCCGGTCCGCAGCCGGGCGGCGCCCCGCTTTCACGGATGAAGGCCGCATTGCCCGAGATCCACGGCGCCTGGCATTCGGCTTGCCGTTGTGTCGGTGTTCAGCGCCCTTCCCGGGGCATCCCCCGGGCGGCGTCGAGTTCGGCGAACTCCGCTTCGGTGAGCGTCAGGTCGGCCGCTGCCGCCGAGTCACGAATGGTGGCCGGCCGGGACGACCCCGGGATCGGGACGACGACCGGAGACTTGGCCAGCTCCCAGGCCAGGCACACTTGCTGCGGGCTGACCCCGCGTTCCTCGGCGATCCGGGCGAACGCGGCGTGTGATGAACCCAGGCTGCCCGCCCGGGAGATGCCGCCCAGCGGGCAGTAGGGCAGGAAGGCGATCCCCAGCTCGGCGCACAGGCGCAGCTGCGGCTCGCTGTCACGGGTGTCCGGCGAGAAGTTGTTCTGTACGGACACCAGCCGCTCGCCGAGGATGCCGTGGGCCTCGCGCAGCTGGTCGGAGTCCACATTCGAGATGCCGACCGCGCGGATCTTGCCCGCGTCGTACAGATCTCGCATCGCGCCCACCGATTCGGCGTAGGGCACCTTCGGGTCCGGCACGTGCAGCTGGTAGAGCCCGAGGGTGTCGACACCCAATCGCTTCAGCGAGCCCTCGCATGCCTCCCGCAGGGTCGCGGGATCCCCGTTGTAGGACCATGCTCCGTCGGCTTCGCGGGCCGCCCCGCCCTTCGTGCCGACCAGCACCTCGGAGGTGTCGCCGCCGTACGCCGCGAGCGCCCGGGCGATCAGCGACTCGTTGTGACCGGTCTCGGAGGAGTTCAGGCAGTACGCCATGGCCGTGTCGATGAATGAGATCCCGGCGTCGAGCGCGGCATGGATGGTTGCGATCGCGCGCTCCTCGTCCGGCCGCCCTTCGATGGACAGTGGCATCCCACCGAGCCCGATGGCGCTGACCACGGCGCTGCCGATGCGGCGGTTGTGCATGTCTGTGCCCCCTGGGGTGACGTGATGCGACGCCCCGCGACTTTACGCCTCTGGGCTCATCTCCACCTTCGTTCCACAGATACGGCTCCCCGGCGTCCAAGGAGTGCCCGCCCCGGCCCTCGTGCTTCCGGCCTTCGGCAAGGTGTTCTTCGAGTGTCTCCCCCGGGTCGTCCTACTCCTCCGGCGGGAAGACGGCCTCCCCCGAACCGGCCAGTGTGATCGTGATCGCCTCGACCGGGCACCCCTCGGCCGCCGCGAGGACCTTCTCGTCGGCGTGGGTCTGTGGGGCTGCCGGGTGGGACTGCCGGGCGGAATCCAGCGCGAATCCGCCCGGGGCGTGGTTCACGCACATCCCGGAGCCGATGCAGACCCCGCGGTCGACCTCCACGGCCCAGCGGTCCCCCATCACGCACCGCCCTCGTATCCGGCCGGCAGGTGGATCATCTTGTGCTCGAAGTACTCGGCGTATCCCTCGGGGCCGAACTCCCGCCCCAGGCCGGAGTTCTTGTAGCCGCCGAACGGCCCGAGCATGTCCAGGCTGAAGGTGTTCACGCTGTACGTGCCCGTCCTGACCCGGCGGGCGATGTCGATGCCGCGCTCGGTGTCGGCGGTCCAGACGCTGCCGCTGAGCCCGTAGTCGGAGTCGTTGGCGATCCGTACGGCCTCGGCCTCGTCGCCGTACGGCAGGAGGCAGATGACGGGGCCGAAGATCTCCTCGCGGGCGATGCGCATGGAGTTGTCGACGTCGCCGAAGAGGGTCGGTTCGACGTACCAGCCCCGGTCCTGGGAGGCCGGACGGCCGCCGCCGGTAAGGATCTTGGCGCCCTCGTCCTGGCCGATCCGGATGTAGTCGAGCGAGCGCTGCTGCTGGCGCTGCGCGACGAGGGGGCCGAGTTCGGTGGCGGGGTCGAGCGGGTCGCCGACCTTCAGCGCACCCGCCGCGGCGGCGAACGCCTCGGCCATCTCGTCGTAGCGGGAGCGCGGAACGAGGATGCGGGTCTGGGCCACGCACGCCTGGCCGTTGATCATCCAGGCGAAGGGGACGATGCCCGCGACGGCCGCGTCCAGATCGGCGTCGGGGAGGATCACGGCGGCGGACTTCCCGCCCAGCTCCAGCGTGACCCGGGTGAGGTTGCGCGAGGCGACCTCCATCACCCGGCGTCCCGCGGCCACGGACCCGGTGAACGAGACCTTGTCGACGCCCGGATGCCCGACCAGGTACTCGCTGACCTCACGGTCGGCGGGAAGGATTGACAGCACCCCCTCCGGCAGCCCTGCCCCGGCGGCGATCTCGGCCAGGATGTAGGCGTCCAGCGGGGATTCGGGCGACACCTTGAGCACGGCGGAGCAGCCGGCCAGCAGCGCGGGCGCGAGCTTGGCGGCGGCGGTGAACTGCGGAACGTTCCACGGCACCACGGCCGCGACCACCCCGACCGGCTCCCGGCGCACCAGCAGCGGTCCGAGCGCCCCGTCCCGCCGTTCCTCGTACGGGAAGGTGCGGGCGACGGTGATCGCCGCGTCCCACACCATCATCGCGGCGAGCGCCTGCACCATCACGCTGGACGTGTACGGAGTGCCGTTCTCCGAGCTGATGACCCGGGCGATCTCCTCGTACCGGGCGGCGAACGCGTCCTTGATCCTGGTCACCACCGCGATCCGCTCGTCCAGGGTCATCCGCGGCCAGGGTCCTTCGTCGAACGCCCGCCGGGCGGCGGCGACCGCCCGGTCCACATCCCCCTCACAGGCGTGTGGCACCCGGCCGATGACCTGTTCGGTGTGCGGCGAGACGACCTCGATGACGTCCCGGCCCAGCGGATCGACCAACTCCCCGCCGATGAACAGTTTTCCGTGTTCGACAAGCTCGGTCATGGCTGCTGCCTCCCGCGAACCGGCGCGCTATCTGATTGCCTGTCAGAACTGATACCAGTTCCAGTTCCAGGAGTCCACGGATCGGACATCACCCGAGACGCCCACCCGTCCGGCCTCGCGAACATGACGACTTGGCGCGAAGCGCAGGCGAACGACGCCGCGCCGGGCCCTCGCGGCACCACCGACCCGAAACTGATAGTCGACTTGGGCTACTACTGGAACGAGTTCTCGTTACAGTGGGCGTGGCGCAGCACCGTCGCAGGCCACGGAGAGAGACGGGGAACCCATGACGCAGGTGACCGACCACGGCGGGGGCGTACACAGCATCAAGGTCCCCATCCCGGACAACCCGCTCGGTCACACCCTCGTGCATGTCCTCGACACCGATCGCGGTCCTGTCCTGATCGACACCGGCTGGGACGACCCGGAGGCCTGGGACACCCTCACCGCCGGGCTCACCGCTGTCGGAACGGAGATCGCCGACATCCATGGCGTGATCATCACCCACCACCACCCCGACCACCACGGCCTTTCCGGCCAGGTGCGCGAGGTGTCCGGGGCCTGGATCGCCATGCACGCGGCGGACACGGCGATCGTGCGCCGCACCCGCGAGTCCCGGCCGGGCACCTGGCTGACGTACCTCGCGGCGAAGCTGACGGCGGTCGGCGCGCCCGAGGAGCATCTCGCGCCACTGCGGGCCGCCGCGGCCGAGGGAGGCCGGATGCGCACCCTGCCCGGACTGCGGTCGGCACTTCCGGACCGGGAGATCGTTCCCGGTGAACTTCTCGGTCTGGCAGGCCGCAAGCTGCGGGCCATCTGGACGCCGGGGCACACGCCCGGCCATGTCTGCCTGCACCTGGAGGAGGAGCATCCGAGGAATCTGCCGGGCCGTGGCCGGCTCTTCTCCGGGGATCATCTGCTGCCGGGAATCAGTCCGCACATCGGGCTGTACGAGGACCCGGACGACGCAACCGTGACCGACCCTTCCCCAAGCGCTCAGCTGCGTTCGGGCAGGGGAGACCCCATTGGCGACTACCTCGACTCACTGGAGCGCATCGGCAGGCTCGGGGTCGCCGAAGTGCTGCCCGCCCATCAGTACGCGTTCGCGGATGCCGCGGGGCGCGTACGGGAACTCCTGGACCACCACGAGGAGCGGCTGACCGGACTGCTCGGGCTACTGGCCACACCGCTCACGCCGTGGGAGCTGGCCGAGCGGATGGAGTGGAACCGGCCGTGGGAGCAGATCCCGCACGGCTCACGGAACATCGCCGTCTCGGAGGCCGAGGCGCATCTGCGGCGGCTGGTGAAGCTGGGGTGTGCGGAGGCGGTGGCGGGGAGCGAGCCCGTGACGTACGTCGCAGTGTGACGGGGCCCCCGCCCGGGCGGGCGGGAGGGCGGGCGTCGGCGCTCCTCCCGGCCCGGAGGCCGTCCGGACCCGCCCGGTACAGTGTGCGAGTCGTCATCATGCCCGTTCAGGGGGAAGCCGGTGCGAATCCGGCACTGACCACGCAGCCGTGAACCGTCGTCGGCGACGGTGAGTCGGAATGCCCTGTCCGCGGTCGTGACCGGCTCGCACCACCGGAACCCCGGTGGTCGGCACCGTCGAGGTATACGGAGCCGGAGCCTGGTGCCTGAGCGTGCCTGTGCCCGGTTCCCCCAGGAGAGGCCCCGCTCGCCATGACCGTACGCCGCAGCGCAGCAACGCTCGCCGTCACCGCCACCGTGCTCTGTGCGGCCGCTGCCCCGGTCGCGGTCGCGGCGCCGTCCCCCTCGCCCTCGCCGTCCGCCGCACTGCCGTCCGGGCTGTACGGCACGAAGGACCCCACCTACGACGGTGTCTGGCGGCAGTCGCTGGCCTTCCTCGCCCAGCGGGTCGAGGGCGTCACGCCCGCGACGAAGTCGGTGGACTGGCTGATCGCCCAGCAGTGCGGCAACGGCGCCTACGCCGCGTACCGGGCCGATGTCTCCCAGCCGTGCACCGAGAAGACCGTGCTGGACACCAATGCCACCGCGGCCGCCGTCCAGGCGCTCGTCGAGGTGGGCGGGCACCGGGACATCGTGAACAACTCGGTCCGCTGGCTGAAGTCCGTACAGAACGAGGACGGCGGCTGGGGCTACACCGCGGGCGCGCCCAGCGATGCCAACTCCACCTCGCTGGTGATCGGCGCTCTTGCCCGGCAGGGCCAGCGGATCGCGGACATCACGACGCCGGGCGGCAAGACCCCCTACGACCCGCTGCTCGCGCTCGCGATCCCGTGCGGCAGCAAGGACGGCGGCGCCTTCGCCTACCAGCCCGACAAGGCCGGGAAGCTCACCGCCAACGCGGACGCCACCGCCGCCGCCGTGCTCGGCACGATGGGCAAGGCCCTGGCCGTCGGGAACAACGCCGCGGTCAAGGCGCCCAACTGCCACCCGGGGTCCGGTCTCACGCCCGAGCAGACCGCACAGAACGGCGCCCACTTCCTCGCGGGCACCCTCGCGACCAGCGGTCATCTCAACCTGGCGCCGATGCCCGGCGCCGCCGACTCCACCCCGCAGCCCGACTTCGGCAACACCGCGGACGCGGTCGTCGCGCTGTCCGCCGCGGGCCACCAGGACAAGGCGGCCAAGGCCGTGGCCTGGCTGAAGAAGAACTCCGCGGCCTGGGCCGCGCAGAACGGTCCCGCCGCCTACGCGCAGCTGGTCCTGGCCGCGCATGCGACCGGCGCCGACGCCCGCGACTTCGGCGGCGTCGACCTGGTCGACAAGCTGAACACGACCGGTCCCGCCCCCGCGGCCATCACGACGCCCGACCCGTCCGCCGACACCGGGTACGTGCCCACGGAGAAGGACCAGGTCCACAGCGGGGACGACGTGATCGGCGGCGTGTGGTGGTTCGTCGGCATCGGCCTCGTCGTCGGTGCGGGCGCCGGCTTCCTGATCAGCGGCCGCCGGAAGAACCAGCAGCTGTGAGGCGGGCGGGAAGGGCCGCCGCTCTCCTGGTGGTCCTGGGCGCCGTACTGGCCGTGCTCGGCACGGGGACGGCTCAGGCGGCCGGGTACCGGTACTGGTCGTTCTGGGAGGGCTCCGGCACCGACTGGACGTACGCCACCCAGGGCCCGTCCCTGGTCCGGCCGGACGACGGCGCGGTGCAGGGCTTCCGGTTCTCGGTGAGCGAGGACTCCCAGGACTCGGCGAAGCCGCGCCGCTCCCCCGGCTTCACGGAGATCTGCGCGGACACCCCGGCCAAGGACGGCACCAAGCGGGTCGCGCTGGTCATCGACCCGGGCACGGCGGCGGACGCCCCGGCCGGGGAGACACCGCCCGCGCTGCGCACCGTGTGCGCGCGGGTCGCCGCGGACGCGAGCACCGCGGAGGCTCTCGCCTCGGTGGCCAAGCCGCTGCGCTACAGCAGCGACGCGCTGCTCTGTGCCATATCCGGCTATCCGGGCTCGGGCTGCGGCGAACAGGTCTCGGGCAACGGACACGAGACGCCTGCCGCGTCCGCGGCCTCCGATGCCGCCACCTCCGACGCCGCCACCGGCTCGGGCGGCTCCGGTGGCGGTCCGTCCGCCGGGGTGCTCGTCGGTGTCGGCGCCGTTCTCCTCCTCGGCATAGCCGCAGTCGTGCAGGCCCGCCGCCGCCGCGGATGACCGCCTCGACCAGCGGCCCGGTCCGGCTGCGCCGCCCGCCGCGCGCCCCCGAGGCGACCCGGAGCAACGCGCTGCCCGCCGGGGCCTGGTGGCTGTGGGCGCTCGGCCTCGCCACCGCCGCGTCCCGGACCACCAATCCGCTGCTGCTCGGGCTGCTCGTGGGGGTGGCGGGCTATGTGGTCGCGGCGCGCCGGACAGATGCGCCGTGGGCCCGCTCGTACGGGACGTTCATCAAGATCGGGCTGTTCGTCGTCGGTGTGCGGCTGGTCTTCTCCATCTTTCTCGGTTCGCCGATCCCCGGTACGCATCCGGTGTTCACGCTCCCCGAAGTGCCGCTGCCCGACTGGGCGAAGGGCGTCAGGATCGGTGGCCGGGTCACCGCCGAGCAGCTGCTCTTCGCGCTGTACGAAGGGGCGAAGCTGGCCGCCCTGCTGATCTGCGTCGGTGCGGCGAACTCGCTCGCCAACCCGGCCCGGCTGCTGAAGTCGCTGCCGGGTGCGCTGTACGAGGCGGGGGTCGCCGTCGTCGTCGCGATGACGTTCGCGCCGAACATGGTCGCCGATGTGGCGCGGCTGCGCACCGCACGGCGACTGCGGGGCCGTCCGACCGGCGGCATCAAGGCGGTGCTCCAGATCGGACTGCCGGTCCTGGAGGGCGCGTTGGAACGGTCGGTCGCGGTGGCGGCGTCGATGGACGCGCGCGGATACGGGCGCACCGCGCAGGTCCCGCCCGCTGTCCGGCACACCACGAACGTCCTCACGCTCGGCGGGCTGCTCGGAGTGTGCGCGGGTACCTACGGCCTGCTGGCCGCGCAGGGTGCGGTGTACGGACTGCCGCTGCTGATCGCCGGACTCGTCGCCGCGATGGCCGGGCTGCGGCTCGGCGGGGCCCGCTCGGTCCGTACCCGCTACCGGCCCGACCGGTGGGGTGCGCGGGCCTGGCTGGTGGCGGGTTCGGGAATCGTCGTGGCCGTGGCGATGATCTGGGCGGGCGGTGTCGACGCGGAGGCGCTGCGCCCCGGAGTCGTACCGCTGACCGCGCCGGTGCTTCCGCTGTGGCCCGCGGCCGGGGTGCTGATCGGGCTGCTGCCCGCGGTGGTGGCGCCCGTGCCGCCCCCGGTGGGTGCCCCGAACTCCAAGGAGAGCCAGTGATCCGGTTCGAGCATGTCTCGGTGCAGTACGAGGGGACGGAGCGCCCCACCCTCTGTGGGGTCGATCTGACCATCCCCGAGGGCGAGTTGGTGCTGCTCGTCGGCCCGTCCGGGGTCGGCAAGTCGACGCTGCTGGGCGCCGTTTCCGGTCTCGTACCGCACTTCACCGGCGGCACGCTGAGCGGCCGGGTCACGGTCGACGGGCGCGACACCCGTACCCACAAACCACGCGAACTCGCCGATCTGGTCGGCACGGTGGGCCAGGACCCGCTGTCCCACTTCGTCACCGACACGGTCGAGGACGAGCTGGCGTACGGGATGGAGTCACTGGGCCTCGCCCCCGATGTGATGCGGCGGCGGGTCGAGGAGACCCTCGATCTGCTGGGTCTGGCCGGGCTGCGCGACCGGCCGATCGCCACGCTCTCCGGCGGCCAGCAGCAGCGGGTCGCGATCGGCTCGGTCCTCACCCCGCACCCGAAGGTCCTGGTCCTCGACGAGCCGACGTCCGCGCTGGACCCGGCCGCGGCCGAGGAGGTCCTCGCCGTGCTCCAGCGACTGGTGCACGACCTGGGCACGACGGTCCTGATGGCGGAGCACCGGCTCGAAAGGGTGGTGCAGTACGCGGACCAGGTCGTCCTGCTGCCGTCGCCGGGCGCCGCTGCGGTCATGGGCGCGCCCGCGGACATCATGGCCGTCTCCCCGGTCCATCCGCCGGTCGTCGCACTGGGCCGGCTGGCGGGGTGGGAGCCGCTGCCGCTCTCGGTCCGCGATGCCCGGCGCCGGGCGGCGGACCTGCGCGAGCGGCTGGCGCAGGCACAGCCGCCCGCTCCGTCGCCCGGGCCGGCCGGGGCGGCCGTGGCCCCGCTGCGCACCGCCCCCGCGCGGCGCGGCGCCCTCGCCCGGCTGCTGGGCCGCGGCGCCCGGACGACCGCCGCCGCTCCCGAGCCCGTCGTCGATGCCACCGCCCGGGTCGAGCGTCTCGGCGTACGGCGCGGACGCGTCGAGGCGCTGCGCCGGGTGACGCTCACCGTCGCCCCGGGCGAGACCGTCGCTCTGATGGGCCGCAACGGGGCAGGCAAATCCACCCTGCTGGCCACGCTCGTCGGCATGATCGAACCCACCACGGGCACCGTCCTCGTCGGCGGCAGGACACCGCACCGCACCCAGCCGCGCGAGATGGTGCGCCGGGCCGGGCTCGTGCCACAGGAACCACGCGATCTGCTGTACGCGGACACGGTCGCCGCCGAGTGCGCCGCGGCCGACGCCGATGCGGGTGCCGCAGCGGGCAGCTGCCGGGCCCTGGTCTCCGAGCTGCTGCCCGGCGTGCCGGACGACACCCACCCCCGTGATCTCTCGGAGGGCCAGCGTCTGGCGCTCGCCCTGGCCGTCGTGCTCACCGCGAGGCCCCCGCTGCTGCTCCTGGACGAGCCGACCCGCGGCCTGGACTACGCGGCGAAGGCCCGGCTGGTCGGGGTGCTCCGCGGTCTCGCGGCCGAGGGCCATGCGATCGTCCTGGCCACGCACGATGTGGAACTCGCCGCCGAGCTGGCACACCGGGTGGTGATTCTCGCCGACGGGGAGACCGTCGCGGACGGGGAGACCCGCCAGGTGGTGGTCTCCTCCCCGGCGTTCGCCCCGCAGACCGCGAAGATCCTCGCCCCGCAGGAGTGGCTGACCGTGACACAGGTGCGCGGTGCGCTGGAGTCCGGGTCATGAGCGGGCGCGGAGGCAGACCGATACGTCTCGGACCGCGCGCGATCGCCGCGCTCGTCCTCATCAGTGCGATCGGTGTGGTCGCGTTCGGCTGGCCGCTGCTGGCCGGTGCGGACTCCGGTCTGGCGCACTCCCAGGACGCGCCGTGGCTGTTCGCCGCGCTGCTGCCACTGCTGGTCGGCGTGGTCGTCGCGATGATCGCGGACTCCGGCCTCGACGCGAAGGCGGTGGCGATGCTGGGGGTGCTGGCCGCGGTCGGCGCCGCGCTGCGTCCGCTGGGCGCGGGCACGGCGGGGCTGGAACCGATGTTCTTCCTGATGGTGCTGAGCGGCCGGGTGCTCGGGCCCGGCTTCGGCTTCGTGCTCGGCTCGGTGACGATGTTCGCGTCCGCGCTGCTCACCGGTGGAGTCGGTCCGTGGATGCCGTTCCAGATGCTGTCGATGGGCTGGTTCACGATGGGCGCGGGCCTGCTGCCGGGACCGGACCGGCTGCGCGGGCGCGCGGAGCTGTTGATGCTCGCGGTGTACGGGTTCCTGGCGGCGTTCGCGTACGGCACGGTGATGAACCTGTACGGCTGGACGACCGTGCTCGGGCTCGGCTCGGGGATCTCCTTCCAGCCGGGTGACCCGCTGCCGGAGAACCTGGTTCGCTTCCTTGCGTACTGCACGGCCACATCGCTCGGCTGGGACCTGGGCCGCGCCGCGCTGACCGTGGTACTGACCCTCACCATCGGCGCGACGCTGCTGAAGGCGCTGCGCCGGGCCACCCGCCGCGCCGCCTTCGAGGCCCAGGTCACATTCGACACTCCCGGCGAGTGAGGACTCCCGCAGGGCCTTTGGTCCTCCACAACCCGGGGCAGTAGCTGCCCCTGTCCCGGACGAGCCGCTCCATTGCATCCCCTGAGCTGGGGTGTCGCAACGACCACTGGGGCCGGTCGGGGCTTTCGACACGCCCCGACACGGGTCAACACTTGATAAAGCTTCAACTTCATATAACTTGGCCAGCCTAATAAAGCGTTGGTCCATCTAGGCGCATTTTGCTCGGGTGTCCGTTCCCGTCAGCCGCCGGAGCGTTGTCACGTACGTGGAACCTCGAGAATTCTGGGATCGGAACACCGTACTGGCGGAAGCATTCTGCGCCAGCGACGAACGCATGCGACTGGCGCAGGCGTTACTGGACGAGGCGCAGGCGGAGCGGAGCAGGACGCTTGCGGCTTTCGCCGTCACAGTCGGCGACGACGGCTCGATCGCAGACATGATGGGCCTCAACGAACGCGAAGTGCGATTGGCGCGACGCACGGTGGGCCGCGGTGACGCCCGGTCCCTTGCCGGGGAGCTTCTGAGCCAAACCTCGCAAGCGGCGAGGGAAGCTGTGGCCGCCCCTCCTTCCGCACCCGAGATCGCCGTGCCGAATCCGCGCGAAGAGGTGATCGTGCCGCCACTGGACACGCCACCGCCCGCCCCGCCGCCGACCCCGCCCACTCTTCCTGTGCCGTCCGTCGAGGTGGAGAACACGGTCGTCTGGTCGCCCAGCATGGACTCCGTGCTGCTGTGGAGCTGGGAGTCCGGCCTCGATGTACAGACGGTCGCCGCCGAACTCGGTCTGGATGTACGGGCCCTGCTGATGCGCGTGCAGGAGCTCGCCAACGACGGACTGCTCACGCTCGCGACCCCGGTCGCCGAGGTGAGCCGGTCCGGGCGGCACCGCCGCCAGCACGAGGAGGGGTACGCCACACTGTTCGGACCCACCACCACCTTCCCCACCCACGTGCGGTACTGACCGGGCGCACCCGCCCGTCGCCCCGGCGGCGTGGACCCGGCCGGGAGACCGGTCGGCTCCGCCCCCGGGGGCGCCCGGTTCAGTGCCGCGCGGCGACCGTGTCGAACCAGCGCCGACGCTATACAGCGGAGCGCGGCGCCAGTACCGGCGTGGGCCCCCGGCCGGGGGACTTCCTCCACAGCGCCTCGTTAGACCGACCGGCACATGGGGGGTGGGAGAAGGAGCGGGACTGGGTGCGTGCAGCTGCAAGGCGGAGGATTGAGCCAACGCGGAGCGTTGGTGATTGACGACAAACGCGGCAGATGCGCGTACCCAGCCCCGCGACGCCGCCCCCCATGTGCCGGTCGGTCTTACAGCCGCTGGATGATCGTGCCTGTCGCCAGCGCGCCGCCCGCGCACATCGTGATCAGTGCGAACTCCTTGTCACGACGCTCTAGTTCATGCAATGCAGTGGTGATCAGCCGGGCCCCGGTGGCGCCCACCGGGTGGCCGAGCGCGATGGCTCCGCCGTTGACGTTGACCTTTTCGAGGTCCTGCTCGAAGACCTGGGCCCAGCTCAACACCACGGAGGCGAAGGCCTCGTTGATCTCGACGATGTCGATGTCCTTGAGCGACATACCGGCCTTGCCGAGCACCGCGCGGGTCGCGTCGATCGGTCCGTCGAGGTGGAAGTGCGGGTCGGCGCCGACCAGCGCCTGCGCGACGATCCGGGCGCGCGGCTTGAGTTTGAGCGCGCGCGCCATCCGCTTGGACGCCCACATGATCGCGCAGGCGCCGTCGGATATCTGCGAGGAGTTGCCCGCGGTGTGGATCGCGGTGGGCATGACGGGCTTGAGCCGGCCGAGCCCCTCCATCGTGGTGTCCCGTAACCCTTCGTCCCGGTCGACCAGACGCCACATGCCCTGCCCGGCCGCCTGCTCCTCCTCGGTGGTCGGCACCTGGACCGCGTACGTCTCCCGTTTGAACCGTTCCTCGGCCCAGGCGACGGCGGCCCGCTCCTGCGAGATCAGCCCGAGCGAGTCGACGTTCTCCCGGGTCAGTCCGCGATTGCGGGCGATGCGCTCGGCGGCCTCGAACTGGTTGGGCAGGTCGACGTTCCACTCGTCGGGCCAGGGCTTGCCCGGTCCATGCTTGGAGCCGCTGCCCAGCGGCACCCGCGACATGGCCTCGACGCCACAGCTGATGCCGACGTCGATCACTCCGGCCGCGACCATGTTGGCCACCATGTGGGAGGCCTGCTGAGAGGAGCCGCACTGACAGTCCACGGTAGTGGCGGCGGTCTCGTACGGAAGGCCCACGGTGAGCCAGGCGTTGCGGGCCGGATTCATGGACTGTTCGCCGGCGTGGGTGACCGTGCCGCCGACGATCTGTTCGACGCAGTCGGCGTGAATGCCGGTGCGGCCAAGAAGTTCTCGGTAGGTCTCGCCCAGCAGATAGGCGGGATGCAGATTGGCGAGCGCGCCTTGGCGCTTGCCGATGGGGGTCCGTACGGCTTCGACGATGACGGGTTCTGCGGCCATGAGCTGGTCCTCTCCTCGCACTTCCGCAGGGGCGTCCCGGCGCCCGCGGAGGGGGAACCAGTGCCCCTCCCGGCAAGCTTTGCCCCGTGGGGCAGACATCGCCGTTCACGGCACTAGTACGTGTTCTAGTTCTGCAAGCAGTCTTATGAGGCTTACCCCCGGTACGCAAGGGTCTTGCACGCACCTTGCGCCCGCTTCACGCCTGCCTCACCCACTCTTCACGCAACAAATCGGACCACCCCTCTTGCCAGTTGTAGAACTCGTTACTACCTTTCGGGCAACTTCTGATGGGTCGTCAGACATCGTTCGGGCGACTCTCGGCCCGACCTGGAGTTGCCGATGCCCTGCCCCCATCTGCCCGAAGGGTTCGACTTCACCGACCCCGATCTGCTCCAAGACCGCATTCCGCACCCGGAGTTCGCACAGATGCGGCAGACCGCACCGGTCTGGTGGTGCACCCAGCCGGCCGGTATCTCCGGTTTCGACGACGAGGGCTACTGGGTCGTCACCCGGCACGCGGACGTCAAGTACGTCTCCACCCATCCCGAGCTGTTCTCCTCCAACACCAACACCGCGGTCATCCGGTTCAACGAGTCGATCAGCCGCGACCAGATCGAGGTCCAGAAGCTGATCATGCTGAATATGGACCCGCCCGAGCACACCCGGGTCCGCCAGATCGTCCAGCGGGGCTTCACACCCCGGGCGATACGCTCCCTGGAGCAGGCCCTTCGCAGCCGCGCCCGCTCGATCGTCGAGACGGCTCTCGCCACCGCCGACGACGACGGTTCGTTCGACTTCGTCACCAACATCGCCGTCGAACTGCCGCTCCAGGCCATCGCGGAACTCATCGGCGTACCGCAGGAGGACCGGTCCAGGATCTTCGACTGGTCCAACAAGATGGCCGCGTACGACGATCCCGAGTACGCGATCACCGAGGAGGTCGGCACCGAGGCGGCCATGGAGATCGTCTCGTACTCGATGAATCTGGCGGCCGCCCGCAAGGAGTGCCCGGCCAAGGACATCGTCTCCCAGCTGGTCGCCGCAGAAGGCGAAGGGAACCTCTCCGCCGACGAGTTCGGCTTCTTCGTGATCCTGCTCGCCGTCGCCGGGAACGAGACCACCCGTAACGCCATCAGCCACGGCATGCACGCCTTCCTCACCCACCCCGATCAGTGGGAGCTCTACAAGCGCGAGCGGCCGGAGACGACCGCTGAGGAGATCGTCCGCTGGGCCACCCCTGTGGTCTCCTTCCAGCGGACCGCCACCCAGGACGTCGAACTGGGCGGGCAGCAGATCAAGAAGGGCGACAGGGTCGGGCTGTTCTACTCCTCGGCCAATAACGACCCCGAGGTCTTCGAGAACCCGGAGACCTTCGACATCTCCCGGGATCCCAACCCCCACCTCGGTTTCGGCGGCGGCGGTCCGCACTTCTGCCTCGGCAAGTCCCTTGCCGTGATGGAGATCAACCTGATCTTCAACGCGATCGCGGATGTGCTGCCGGACCTGCGGCCGGTCGGCGACCCGCGGCGGCTGCGCTCGGCATGGCTCAACGGGATCAAGCAGCTTCAGGTCAGCACCGCCGCAAGCACCACGAGCGCCGCGGGCGTCGGTACCGCCGGGAGCTGACCGCTTCCGGCAGCTTCGGACGGCGGGGGCCTCCCCCTCACGCCCCGGCCCCCTCCGTCCGTACCGGCAAAGCCGCCACCCCCGCCCGAACCCCGCGCGGGACACGAACAACAGCGCGAGGATCATGGCGGGCATGCACGCCCTGCTCTCCGCCTTCGCCCCCATCTGGACGCTCACAGCCATCGGTTACGCGGTCGGCCGCAGCGGTCTCCTCGGCGAACAGGCGGAAGCCGTGCTCGGCAGGTTCGTCTTCCATGTGGCCATGCCCGCCGCCCTGTTCACCATGGTTTCCGGAGCCCGGCCGGCCGCCTTCGCCAACTCCTCGATGGTGGCCTTCGCGGCGGGTACGGCGCTGGTCTGCGGTCTCGGCTTCGTGGCGGCCGGCCGGCTCTTCGGCCGCGGCACGGCCGACCGGGCGATCGGCGGCATGGCGTCCGGCTACGTCAACTCCTCGAATCTCGGTATTCCGGTGGCCGTCCAGGTGCTCGGCGACGCGTCGTTCGTCGCCCAGATCATCCTGTTCCAGGTGCTGTTGGTCTCCCCGGTGATCCTGACGCTGCTGGACGCGGGCACGGGGACGGGCTCCGGAAAGGGCATCGTGGTCCGGCGGATGCTGACCATGCCGGTCCGCAACCCCATCATCATGGCCTCGTTGCTGGGTGTCGTGGTCTCCGCACTCGGAGTGCGGCTGCCGCACATCCTCGACCACTCCTGCGACCTGCTCGGCGCCGCCGCCGTGCCGACGGCCCTGATCACGCTGGGTCTGTCCCTGAACGGCCGCCCGGCGGCCGACGGTCCGGCGGAGCACGCGGAGCCTGCCGGGCCCATGGTGCGTACGAAGCGCGCGGAGGTCGTTGTGGCGGTCGCCCTCAAGACGTTGGTCCAGCCCCTGATCGCCTTCGCCGTAGGCGGCCCGCTGCTCCATCTGCCGGACCACCAGTTGCTGGCCGTCGTGCTCTGTTCCGCGCTGCCGACCGCTCAGAACGCCTTCATCTACGCCCAGCAGTACGGCCTGGACACTCGTGTGGCCCGCAACTCCGTGGTGGCCTCGACGGTGGTGTCCATGGCCATGCTGTCCTTCACCACCTGGGCTCTTGGGGCGACCGGCCCCTGAGCCGTTCGAGTGGCGGACCGGGGCCGATGGGCGGATGCTGATCGGGCGGCGATCCACGCCGAAGGGGTGCCGGGACGATGTGTTCGTCCCGGCACCCCTTCGCCCCTCGCAGGGCCATACACCTGGGCCTCTAGTGCTGCTTGCTGCCCACCGCATCGTCGGTCGATCTCGGACCCGGCACGGACACCACAATCTCGTCCCGCGGCTTCGCCGCCGCAGGCACGGCCGGCAGCTGCAGCCTCCGCGGCCCCGACAGTACGTAGGTCAGCCCGAAGCCGAGCGCGACGACGGCCGCGCCGCCCACCGCGTCCAGCACCCAGTGATTGGCCGTGGCCACGATCGCGGAGACCGTGAACAGCGGGTGCAGCAGCCCCAGCGCCTTCATCCACATCTTCGGGGCCAGCATGACGATGACCACACCGCACCAGAGCGACCAGCCGAAGTGCAGCGAGGGCATCGCCGCGTACTGATTGGTCATCGAGGTCAGCGTTCCGTAGTCCGGCTTCGCGAAGTCCTGGACGCCATGGACCGTGTCGATGAAACCGAGCCCCGGCATCAGCCGCGGCGGGGCCAGCGGGTAGAGCCAGAAGCCGACCAGCGCGAGGATCGTGGCGAAGCCGATGGAGCTGCGGACCCAGCGGTAGTCCGCGGGACGTCGTATGTACAGCACACCGAGGATCGTCAGCGGCACGATGAAGTGGAACGTCGAGTAGTAGTAGTCGAAGAAGTCCCTCAGCCAGGTGACCTCGACGACCGCGTGGTTGGCCCAGTGCTCGATGTCGATGTGCAGCCACTGTTCGAGGGAGTGGATCTGACGGCCGTGGTGTTCGGCGGTGGCACGTCCTGCCGTCGCCGCGAGCCTGACATGTGCGTACGCGGAGTACACGACCCTGATCAGGAGCAGTTCCAGCAGCAGATTGGGCCGGCTGAGCACCCGCCGCCAGAACGGCAGCAGAGGGATGCGGCTCCAGCGGGCCGCGACCGGGGCCGCGTAGTCCGTGGGGATCGGCTGTTGCCAGTACGGCGAGGTGCGCGGCAGGAACGGTGCGGCGCAGGCCGCGCCGAGCGCCGCGATCAGCAGCACGTTGTCGCGTACGGGGAAGACCACCGCCAAGTTCGGCAGCAGCATCTTCCCCGGCAGGGTGAGCACGAGCACCACGACCGTCGGCCACACCAGCCGGTCGGAGGCCCGCTTGCCGACGCGGCCGACCACAGCGAGCAGCACCCACAGCAGTTGGTGCTGCCAGGCGGTCGGTGAGACGGCGACGGCGACGCAGCCGGTCACGGCGACGGCGAGCAGCAACTGCCCGTCGTGCGCGTACCGTACGGCGCGGCGCAGTCCGAGGTAGCAGACGGTGGCCGCCAGCACCACGAACAGCGCGATTTCGAGCGGGCCCTCCAGGCCGAATCGGAGCAGCGCGCCGTGCAGGGACTGGTTGGCCAGGCTGTCCGCGTTGTCGCCGAGCCCGGCGCCCGCGACATGGTGCACCCAGTAGGTCCACGAGTCGTGCGGCATCGCGGCCCAGGCCAGCGCGGTGCAGGCGGCGAACGCGGCGCCGCCGGTAACCGCCGCCCGCCGGCGGCCGGTGAGCCAGAGCAGGACCGCGAAGAGCAGCACGGTCGGCTGGAGCGCGGCCGCGAGCCCGATCAGGAGGCCCGAGGCGCGTTCCCCGCGGACCGTGAAACAGGCCAGCAGCACCAGCAGGACCGGCAGGATGCTGGTCTGCCCCAGGTGGAGTGCGTTACGGACCGGCAGGGAGAGCATCAGCAGGCTGATCGCGACGGGGGCGGCCAGCAGTGAGGTGCGGCGGGTGACCGGGCCCGGCAGCGCGCGGGCGGCGATGATGCCGAGGGCCGCGACGAGCAGCAGCGAACCGAAGGTCCAGGCGACGCCCAGGCTCTGTTCGGCGGTCCGGGTCAGTGGCTTCAGCACCAGTCCGGCGAACGGGGTGCCGGTGAACCGGTCGCTGTCGTACAGCGAGCCCGTCACATGCAGGACACCGTTCTCACCGATCCAGGTCTCCAGATCGGCCAGCCGTTCGCCCGGCGGCTGCCGTAGCACCACCGCCATCTGCCGTACAGCCAGTGCGGCCACGACCAGCCAGAGCAGAGCCCGGGCAGCCCCGGTCCTCGCCCCCGTCGCCGTACTTCCGCGCACACTGTGCTCCACATTCGCCACGCTGCGCCGACCCTCCCGCCGTTTCTGTGCCCGTCCCTCGACCTGGGCGTGCTGGGAAACCTTCGCATTGCACTATGAGGTAGACACAATCAACCCCCCCTTCGCCTGACTGTCATCCTCCTTTTTTCCGAAAGAATGACCGAAAGACCTACCAATGCGGGCCTCGGCGCCGGAACCGGATCGGTGGTTCCCATGTCCTCTGCCGTGTTCGTCGATCGAGGGGGAGCCCCGATGCGGCTGTCGAAGCTCGCCTCGACACCGCAGCAGCCGGGCCTGTAGTCCTGGCGGGCGCACCGGATGGAGCCGCCCCCGGTTGGTACGGGACGGCACTGGGGTGCTGGAGGCGGTGACGGGCGGGAAGCCGGTGTTCGTCACCGCGATCGAGCAGTCGTTGCCACACCCGGAGCGGATCGACGGCGATCATGAACTGCGCGCGGCCGAGGCCGACACCCCGTACCCGGCCACGGTGTACACGGACAGGCTGCTGACCATGGGCGGCGTCCCCGTCTGGGTGCCGGCGCTGCTCGGGGCCGTACTGGCGGCGGCCGCGACGGTGCTGCTGGTGCTGCGGGTCCGACGGCAGCGGCCGGTGGTGCCTCCGCCGCCGGTCGTGGTTCCGCCGTCGCTGCGGTGAGCGCCGGGGCCGCTTGCCGCAATCCGAACGCTTGCGTATGCCACCGATCCGTTCGTTCCTCCTGGCCGGTCCGGCAAATCTGTTTGCTCCTCTGATCGTGATCACGTCAGGATGACCGGCATGACGTGGACCGTGGCCCCCGACCCCTTCGACTCCCCCGACGCCGCGCTGCTGCGTCGCGACTATTACGACGAGGTCGCCAGCCGCTACTGGGGGCGGCCCGCGACCGCCGAGGAGATCGACGAGGGGCTCACCGACGACGGCGCCGACCGGCTCTCCCCGCCCACCGGCCAGTTTCTCGTCGGCCGGTTCGAGGGGAAGCCTGCCGCCTGCGCCGGGCTGCTGGTGGTGGACGCGGACATCGCGGAGCTGACCCGGGTGTTCGTACGCCCCGAATACCGCGGCACGGGCGGCGGCGGGCTGCTCCTGGCGGCCGTCGAGAGCGCGGCGCGCGCCTTCGGCGTACGCACGGTCAGGCTGGACACCCGCAATGACCTGGTCGAGGCACGGGGGCTGTACGCCAAGCACGGCTATCGGGAGGTTCCGGCGTTCCACCGACGGCAGTACGCGGAGCACTGGTTCGCCAAGGCGCTGTAGGCGGAGCACTGGTTCGCCATGGAACGCAGGAGGTGCCCACGGGGCGGCTCACCCGGCTCCGGCCGCGTGGTCCCGTCTCGGCTCGGGGCTGTGGGGCCGTTCCTTGCGCGACCCGTTCGTCTCGGCGGTCAGCTCCGCCACGAGTTTGACGAGATCGGTCGGCCGTTTTGGCCCCCACCAGTCGCCCAGCAGCTCGGCCATCGACTCCTCACGGGCCTTCGCGAGCTTCACCACCACCTCCGCACCGGCCTCGGTGAGCACCAGCTGTACGCCTTCGCGCCGGACCAGTCCGCGCTCCTCCAGCTGACGCGCGGCCTCGCTGACCACCCGCAGCGGCACCGGGGCGACCTCGGCGAGCATGGCCGGTTCGACCGTGCCGTGCCGGGCTATGCGCAGCAGCATCCAGCTCGCCGCGGGCAGCAGGTCGTACCCCGCCCTCTTGGTGATCTTCTCGTAGACCTGGCGGCGCCCCGCGCGGGTGGCGAGCACCGACAGGGCCCTGGCGCATTCGTCGTACGAGGACCGCTCGACCGGGTTCGACGCCAGGGTCTCGGTGGGCTCCGGGGCGGTCACCGAGCCGCGCAGCTTGTCCTCCTTGAGGAACCACGCGAAGACGAAGGCGACCAGGACGACGGGTGCCGCGTACACGAACACATCGGTGATCGAGGTCGAGTACGCGTGGAGCACCGCGGGCCGCAACGCGGGCGGCAGCCGGCCGATGGCGCGTGGGTCGGCGGCCAGCCCCTCGGCACTGACCCCGGGGGGCAGTGAGAGGCCGGTGAGCGCCGCGGCCAGTTTGTCGGTGAGCCGGTTCGTGAAGATCGTGCCGAAGACCGCGACGCCGAACGAGGCGCCGATGGAGCGGAAGAAGGTGGCTCCGGACGTGGCGACGCCGAGATCCTCGTACCTGACGGCGTTCTGCACGACCAGCACCAGGACCTGCATCACCAGGCCGAGGCCGGCGCCGAAGACGAAGAAGTAGATGCTCATCTCCCAGGTGCTGCTGGTCTCCGTGAGCCGGTGCAGGAGCTGCAGTCCGATCGCGGTGATGCCGGTGCCCGCGACCGGGAAGACCTTCCAGCGGCCGGTGCGGCTGACGATCTGCCCGGACACGGTCGAGGTGAGGAGCAGACCGAGCACCATCGGGAGCATGTGCACACCGGACATCGTCGGCGTGATGTTGTGCACCACCTGCAGGAAGGTCGGCAGATAGGTCATCGCGCCGAACATCGCGAAGCCCACGACGAAGCTGATGACGGCGACGAGAGTGAAGGTCCTGATCCGGAACAGCTTCAGCGGAATGACGGGCTCCGCGGCGCGGCGCTCCACGTACACGAAGGCGATCAGCAGCAGCACGCTCAGGACGGCGAGACCGATGATCTGCGCCGAGTCCCAGGCCCAGGTGGTGCCGCCGAGCGAGGCGACGAGGACCAGGCAAGTGGCGACGGAGGCGATGAGGAAGGTGCCGAGGTAGTCGATGGTGTGCTGTGTACCGCGGACCGGGATGTGCAGCACGGCGGCGATCACGAGCAGCGCGACGACGCCGATCGGCAGGTTGACGTAGAAGACCCAGCGCCAGCTGAGATGCTCGGTGAAGAAGCCGCCGAGGAGTGGCCCAAGGACGCTCGTCGCGCCGAAGACCGCTCCGAACAGGCCTTGGTACTTGCCTCGTTCGCGCGGCGCGGCGATATCGCCGACGATCGCCATCGAGAGCACGATGAGGCCGCCGCCACCGAGGCCCTGAAGGGCCCGGAAGCCGATGAGCTGCGGCATGTTCCGGGCGACGCCGCAGAGCGCCGAGCCGATGAGGAAGATGACGATGGCGGTCTGGAAGAGCTTCTTGCGCCCGTACTGGTCGCCGAGTTTGCCCCAGAGCGGGGTCGCAGCGGTCGCCGCCAGCAGATAGGCCGTGACCACCCAGGAGAGGTGTTCCAGACCGCCGAGGTCGCTGACGATGGTCGGCAGCGCGGTGGAGACGATGGTCTGGTCGAGTGCGGCCAGAAGCATGCCGAGAAGCAGCGCACCGATGGCCACCATGACCGGGCGCATGGAGCGGTCCTTACCGGCCGGGGCCGGAGGGCTCAGGTGCTGGGCCATAGAACGTCTCCTCGGGTCCGCTACATCCCCATCCTGGCTGTTCCGCACGGTTATGGCCTGCCGAGCGGGACTCGGCCGGGACCTGCGTGAACGGGCCCCTGGGGTGTCGAAGCGGATTCATACCGGGTACCGCATTTCGGTACGGCATTGGGCATCCCGGCAGCGGGCTGCATAATCGCAGGCAGTTCAAGGGGAGGGGCCCACAATGACCGGACATATGTGCCCGGAGTGCGGTATGGACAGCAGGCCGGACGAGAGGCAGGGGCCTGATGCGGGTCCGGGCGGAAGGCCCGGGACAGGCCCTGGGTGTGTGTGCAGGGAGCGGGCGGCACAGCGGGTCGCCGAGCAGCACCGGGCCGCCGAGCAGCAGCGGGCCGAGCGGTCGGCGGCCGACTTGGCTGAGATCGCGGCGGCGGAGGACTTCGATCCGCTACGGATCCGGCCGTACGTGACGCTGGGGGGCGACGAGACACCGGCCGCCGACAACGAGGAGCACCACCGACCGGCAGGGGACGCGGCCACGACGATGCCGCTCTTTCTCGGCCCCGCGACGGCAGACCCGCTGCCGGACGCCGTCGAGCCGGCCGCAGCCCCCGGCGCCACGGCCTTCGCACCGGCCTTCGCACCGGACGATGATCCCGTTCAGCCGCGCCGCCGACGGCCCTTCGCGGCACTCGCCGTAGGAGCGGCCGTGGCCGCGGTGGTGGGCACGGCAGCGTTCGTGGGCGGGCTGTTCGACGGAAGCGGCAACGGGGACGTCGACGGGGAACAGGCCCTGCCGAGCACAGTGGCGAGCTCCCCGGCGGAGGAGACGGCTTCAGCCTCCGCATCACCCTCCCCCTCCCCCTCCCCCTCACCCTCCGGGCCTGCCTCCACGCCCCCGACCACGTCGGCCTCCGTGTCCCCCTCGGCGAGCACCTCGCCGCCCCCCTCCGCATCCGCCGCCTCGCCGTCGGCCTCCGCCGCCTCGCCCCCCGCGCCCACGCCGCAGGCGAGCCGTTCGGCGCCGACCGCACCGCCCCCTTCACTCACCGGCCCCGCACTGCGCCGCGGCGACCAGGGGCCCGCGGTGGCAGAGCTGCAACGCCGACTGGAGGAGATCTGGCTGTTCCACGGGCGGGACGACGGCGACTTCACGGGCCAGGTCGAGCACGCCGTAAGCGTCTACCAGTCGTACAAGTCCATCGAGGGCGATCCGTCAGGGGTGTACGGACCCCATACGCGCCGCGCCCTGGAGGCGGAGACGACGGGCCGGGGACGCTCCTGACCACTCGGCCCGGCACCCCCGCCCGGAAAGGGATTGGCTTTCCCGGACAGGTTTTTGTATCGTGATGGAACAAAGTAGCCTCCGCCCACCACTCCCTGACCGGTGGGCGAGGCTGCTTGTTCTCTTTCCCGCGTCATCGCCTCCCCCGCGCTCTGGAGCCCGCCCATGCCGGCCACCGTCCTCACAGCCCGCGCCCTCCTTCTGGACATGGACGGCACCCTCGTGAACTCCGACGCCGTCGTGGAGCGCTGCTGGCGGCGCTGGGCACTGCAGGAGGGGCTCGACCCGGAGGCCGCACTCAAGGTGGTTCACGGGCGACAGGGGTACGCCACGATGGCGGTGCTCCTCCCGGACCGCCCGATGGAGCAGAACTACGCGGACAACCGGGTGATGCTCGCCGAGGAGACCGCCGACACCGACGGCGTCGCCCCGATCGCGGGCGCACCCGCCTTCATGGACGCGATCGCCGGGCTCCCGCACGCCCTGGTCACCTCGGCCGACGAGGCGCTGGCCCGGGCCCGGATGACCGCGTCGGGCCTTCGGATGCCGGTCACCCGCGTCACCGCCGAGAGCGTCGGCGCGAGCAAGCCGGACCCCGAGGGCTTCCTCAAGGGAGCGGCCGAGCTGGGCTTCGCCCCGGCGGACTGTGTCGTCTTCGAGGACTCCGAGGCGGGCATCGCGGCCGGCCGGGCTGCGGGCATGCGTGTCGTGGGCGTCGGCCCGCGGGCCGCAGCGCTCTCGCCCGACGCGCACGTCGAGGACTTGACGCAGCTCCGGGTGGAAGTGGCGGCCGACGGTTCGATCCGGCTGCACATCAGCGCGCGCTAGTTGCATTGCCCCGGCGGGCCCAGGTCCGCCGGCAGCGGGCCTCAGTCCCGGTTCAGCCGCCCCCGCGCCACCAGTTCGAGCACGACCGCGACGGCCACCGCCTGAACGGCTATCAGCGCCACCAGTACGAACAGCTGCACGGCCCCCGCCTGGACCGGTGAGGCGCCACCGAGCAGCATGCCCACAAAGGCACCCGGCAAGGTGACGAGCCCCACCGTCCGCGTCTGATCGAGCCCCGGCAGCAGCGCATCCGCCGCCGCGGGCCGGGCGATCTCCAGCCTCGCGTCACGGTCGAGCAGCCCGAGCGCCATACCGGCCTCCACCTCCCCGCGCCGGGTCGTCAACTCGTCCAGCGCCCGCCGCCCGCCGAGCACGGTCGCCGTCAGCGCACCCCCGATGAGGATGCCGGTCACCGGGATCAGCGCGATGCCCCGGACCGGGACGAGTCCGGTGAGCAGCAGCAGGGCGACCACCGGCGCGACCCCCGCCCCGATCGGCAGAGCGGCCCACCACCAGGTGCGATTGCGGGTGATCCGGCGGCCCGCGGTCCGTACTGCCACGGCGTACATCAGCGCCACGAACGCGAGCAGTGGCGGCAGCGAACGGACCACCCAGCCGATGAGCAGGGAAACCGCGGCAAGTTGGACCGCGGCCCGCAGCCCGGCCAGCAGGATCTCGCGCGACCGGCCGAGCGAGGCCAGGGCGGCGACGGTGGCTGCCGCCGCGAGCAGCAGGGCGAGCACGACCCCGAGCGTGATGTTCACCGGTAGCAGCACCCCGTAACCCTATGGCCGGCCCGGCTCGGACCACCTGCGCGAATCGGCCCACCCCGCCGCCGCGTTGTCGGTGCCTCTGCACGTACGCCCGCGCAGATGCGGACGTACGCCCCCATGCCCCAGCCCTGTTCGTCAGAACTCTTGATGTGACGTGCCCATGTCGCCACTCTGTTACCTGGCGCCCACCCCACGGAAACCTGGCGCCGCCACGATGGCCGTGCCCCACGGGCCGCCCCTCCAAGGTCCCCCCACATCAAGGGAGTTCACATGTCAGGTGTCTACGCGCGTCGCATCGCTGTCGTCGCCGCATCCGCCGCCCTAGCCGCAACCACCGGACTGCTCACCGCCCCCACCGCCCAGGCGGCCATGCCCACCCCGGTCTCGGCATCGACCGCCCGTACCTATCTGAGCGGGCTGACCGTCTCCCCGGAGGGCTCGTCGACCGGCTACAGCCGCGACAAGTTCCCGCACTGGATCACCCAGTCGGGCACCTGCAACACCCGTGAGGTCGTCCTCAAGCGGGACGGCACGAACGTGACGCAGGACTCCAGCTGCGCGGCCGTCAACGGCAGTTGGTACTCGGAGTACGACGGCGCCACCTGGACCGCCGCATCCGATCTGGACATCGACCACGTGGTCCCGCTCGCCGAGGCCTGGCGATCGGGAGCCAGCAGCTGGACAACTGCCCAACGGCAGGCGTACGCCAACGATCTGACGCGCCCGCAGCTCATCGCGGTCACGGACAATGTCAACCAGTCCAAGGGCGACCAGGACCCGGCCACCTGGCTGCCCTCACGCACCGCGTACCGGTGCACGTACGTGCGCGCCTGGGTGCATGTGAAGCACTACTACAACCTGAGCGTCGACTCGGCCGAGAAGAGCGCCCTGCAGTCCGTACTGAACGGCTGCTGAACGACACGGCGAAGACCACGCCGGGCAACCGCGCCCGGCCCCCCGCCGAAGAGCCGGGAGTCGCTGAGCGGAACCGGCCCGCCCTCTCCCGTCGTTCCGTACCGTACGGAGCCGTGCACGCCGCATGGCTCCGTACGCTGCGCCGCTTCGCCGCCGAGTCGGACGCCGAACCGACCCGTACGCGCGGGAGCCACCGGCGTGTTTTCGGCCGAGTACGGCTGCTGATGGCGGACACCCGCGCGACCCGCGAGCTCGACGAGCAGCGGCGGTCGATGCTCGACGCCGATGAGGCGCGCCGGGTGCGTGAGAAGGCCCTTGCCGACCCCGGTTCGCACGACCGTCTCCTGATCGGCGCCTCGCCGCCGTGGCTCCTGCCGCCGCTTGTCCACGACGCGGAGCAGTGGACCGCCGCGCTGTGCCGTGGCGGGCGCGGCGGGCCCGAGGGGCGCTGGGTGCGCTTCGGCGAGAAGCTGCGCCCAGCGCTCCGACCTTGAACGTTGGGCGGCCTTTCCCGGCTTCTTCCGGGAGCTGACCGAGCTGATCCGGCAGGCGGGCCGGGGTCTGGACGCTCCGGCGACCATATGCGTGCTGTCGGGCGATGCGCACCATGTGTACATCGCGGATCCCGCATGGCCCGCCGGGGGTGCCCGGCAACGCCCCCGAGGCGCGCGCCCTTCGGCTGACCTGCTCCCCTTGGCACAACTCGATCCCCGGCGCCCGCGTCTGCGGCCGGCGGCCGGCGGCCGACGCGACGCGGGCTAAAACAAGGTGCCGGCCCAGCGGTTGTGAACCCTGCATGGCCGGAAAGCTGCGCCGACATTGGTTCAGGCCAAGGCGACGAAGAAAAGTGCGCAGCTGGAGCCGGTGCCGGCCCAGCCTCTGACCGGCAACCGTGGGACGACTTTCAGCCAGTCGATAGAATGTTGAACTTGCAAGCATTGGTGAGGTTTCCCTAACCTGGGGCACTCAATCGGTTCACGTCCCCACCAGACCGAAGGAGCTCTCCCCCCATGTACACACGTCTGAACCAGGCTCAGCCCTATGCCCTCGGCCTGTTCCGGATCGTCGTAGGCCTGCTTTTCGCCTGCCACGGCGCCGCCTCCCTCTTCGGCGTCCTCGGCGGCGCGATGGGCGGTGGCTCCATACCCGCCGGAACCTGGCCCGGCTGGTACGCGGCGGTCATCCAGCTCGTCGGCGGGAGCCTGGTGGCGCTCGGCCTCGGCACCCGCATCGCCGCCCTGATCTCCTCCGGCTCCATGGCGTACGCGTACTTCAAGGTCCACCAGCCCGAGGCGCTCTTCCCGCTGCAGAACGGCGGTGAGCCCTCGGCCGTCTTCTGCTGGGTGTTCCTCCTGCTGGTCTTCACCGGCCCCGGCGCGCTGGCTCTGGACCGGCTGTTCAGCCGGGGCGGCGCGGAGAGCGGCGAGGACTGCGCACGCGAACAGGCACCGGCCGTTACGGTCTGACGGCTGTGGCTTGCGTGACGGCCACAGCGGCCCGATCCGCACGAACCGGCTCTTCCGCCCACGGGCCATTCCTCGTACGCCCGGAACCTGCGCTTCCCATTCCGGGCGTACGTGAGCTTTCCAACATCGTCCGTATTTGTAGATCAACGGACGAGCCTCAGGCGTACGCTGTACAGCTGGCCCTGCCGCTCCTGCCGCTCCCCTGCGACGTCGCGGCGTTGTTCCTGATCGGGGAGTAGTAGGTGCTTGAGAGTGTGGGTGCGCTGACCGGCAGCCCATGGATCTACGCCGTGGTCGCCATCTCGGTGCTCCTGGACGTCTTTCTGCCCGTGCTGCCCAGTGGAGTCCTGGTGATCGCCGCTGCCACGGCAGCCACCGCCGGTTCGACGACCGTCGCAGGTGCGACCTCCGCTACGCGCGCCGCCGAGCAAGTGCCTGAGGTCCCCTCCCTCCTCGCCCTGATCCTGTGCGCGGCCACCGCCTCGGTACTCGGCGACCTCGTCGCGTACCGGCTGGCCTGGCGCGGCGGCGAGCGCCTGGACCGGGCCACAGCCCGG
>NZ_JBEOVN010000041.1:0-44489 GCF_040295565.1 Streptomyces sp. NPDC002785
CCGGAGCACAGCGCGAACGCCGTGAGCCACGGCCACGTGCCCGGCCGCGACTTCCGCCTCCGCCTGTCCGCCGAAGGCACCGCCCTACGCGTGGAGGTCACCGACACCCGAGGCGAGAAGGTCCCCGCCCTCACCGAACCGTCGGACGACCTGGACGGAGACGGAGGCCGCGGCCTGCTTCTGGTCGCAGCTCTCACGGACCGCTGGGGCTGGTACCCCTGCACGGACGGCCCCGGAAAGACGGTCTGGGCCGTGCTGGAAATGGGAATGCCGTAGGCCCGGCGCGCAGCCGGCCGTTTCACTCAGCTAATACTCCAGTGTGACTTCGCGATTCGTTCCGTTGAGGCTTGCGCCGCGCGGAGCCTGGCCGGCATGCGCACAGCCTGTAAGGGGTCGTGGCTGGCGGCTGGGGAGTGATCACTGGGCGGGGTTGCTGGGCGGCCGGTTGAGGATGAGGTCGCTGGCGCGAGCGAGAACCTGGGCGCGGGTGCGGCCGGGGTGGTCGGCAGCAAGGAAGTGGCTGCCGATGGCCGCGCAGAACGCCAGCACGCTGCGGGCCTCGATCTCGTCCGGGTCGGCACAGACGGTGCCGATCGCCTCGCGCAGCAGGCCCATGCGCGCGTTGTCCACGCGGCGCAGGCGCTCGGCGACGGCCTGGTCGCGGCGGGCCCAGTCGCGGATGGCCAGATCGATGGGGCGCAGGCGGTCGGAGAAGGTGAACTGCCCGGCCAGGCAGGCCTTGTCCATGAGGTCTCCACCCTCGCGCTCAATCCGGTCGAGGACGTCGTCGGTGGCCTCCCGTTCCCAGGTGTCCAGCATTTCCTTCAGCAGCGCGTCGCGGTCGGCGAAGTAGCCGTAGAACCCGCCCTTGGTCACGCCGAGGGACTTGGCCAGGGCCTCGACACGTACGGCGTCCACGCCGCCTGATGCCAGCGCCCGCAGGCCCTCCTCGACCCAATTTTCGCGCGGTGTGCGCAACGAACCCATGGTGTGACCCGCCTCACTCTTCCGCCTGTTGTACGGGTCCGTACAACAGGTCTAGCCTCCTGTTATACGTAAGCGTATATCTCAAAGAGGGGATCGTCATGTCGTTCGGCTTCGTCGCCTTTCACTACCCAAGCCCCGAGCATGTCGAGGAGTTCGTCGACCGCTGCTATCAGGTCCGCGAGGTGCTGGCCTCGCAGCCGGGATTCCTGCGCGCCGAGCCCTGGGTCACCCCCGAGGGCGACGCCGTCGTTACCACCGGAGAGTTCGAGTCCCAGCAGGCATTCCAGGCGGCGTTCGCCGCTGTGGCCCGGGAGCTGGGCGCGGCCGTCGGCTTCGACGAGCGCGAGGTCAAGCCCCGCCAGATCCACACCCTGCTGTCGCGGTGACGGGGCAGGCTGTTATGACCGCCAGGTCGCGGACGCGCGCGCACGATCAGCCGCCCGGTGACCGCTCTGCCTTCTTGCGGCTGGCGAAAGCGGTGTATTGGGATATCTCGGCGACTTCGGCGTTGGAGATGAGTTCGCCGGTCTCCGGATCGGGCTCCGCTGCCGGGTAGCTGATCTGCTGCCATTCCTCGTCGGGACGACTTTGAACAACTGGGCTCAGCTTAAAAGCGGATGGAGGTTGAGGTGCTCGAACCTTCCGCATATCGATGCCGCGACGCGCACGACACCCTGACGCTGACGTCGCCGACCTCAGCAGGCCGTCGCAAGCATCGTGGGCTGCCGGGGCCGCCCCGGGCAGTTGCGCTCCAGCCTCTTGCGGTCGGAGCGCAACCGTCGTGACCGGAAAGAGGCCCCCGGACACCTCCACTCCGCCGCCGCTGGACTGAAGATCGCCCTACCAGGGACACTTGCCCTCCACCACGTCGAAAGCCGGTGCGGCAGCGCACACCGGCCAGCGCACGCACACACGGGGGCAATGTGCCGCAGCAGCAGCCGATCGCCGGTCGGTACGAGCTTCTGGAGCCGCTCGACAACGGCGGCATGGGGGACGTGTGGCGCGGCTACGACGCCGTGCTCGACCGGCCCGTCGCCGTGAAGCTGATCCGGCAGCAGGCCGTCGTCGGCTCGCCGCAGCTGGCGGAGGAGTTCGCCAAGCGGTTCCGCCGTGAGGCCCGGATCACCGCACGGATCCAGCACCCCGGCGTGCCGCAGGTGTACGACGCGGTGCTCGACGACACGTACGAGCGGCTGTTCCTGGTCATGGAGCTGGTGGACGGGGTGTCGCTGTCCTCGTACATTCACCCGGAGCGGCTGCTTCCGGTCAGCTGGGCGGTGGCTGTGGCGGCGCAGGTCGCCACCGTGCTGTCGTACGCGCACGAAGTGCCGGTGATCCACCGCGACCTCAAGCCCAGCAACGTCCTGGTCGCCCGCGACGGGACCGTGAAGGTCCTCGACTTCGGGATCGCGGCCATCCTTCGGACCGATGTCACCAAGCTGACCGCGACCGGCAGCCCCATCGGCACCTACCAGTACATGGCGCCCGAGCAGGTACGCGGCGGTCGGACCACCCCGCAGACCGACCTGTACGCGCTGGGCTGTGTGCTGCACGAACTGCTCGGCGGACGCCTGCTGTTCACGGCGGACAGCGAGTACATGGTGATGCACCAGCACGTCAACGCCGCCCCCACCCCGCTGCGGGTGCTGCGCCCCGACGTGCCGCAGGAGCTGGAGGACCTCGTCCTGCATCTGCTGCTCAAGGCGCCGGAGGCACGGCCCGCCGACGTGCAGGAGGTGTACGAGCGGCTGCGGCCGTTCCTGCCGCCGCCGGGCGTGAAGCCCGCGCCCGGGGAGGCGGGGCCTGCGGGGGCGCCGGATCCGACCGGGATCTTCCGCCACCCGTACGCGCCTCGCGCCCGCGCGGGGGCGGGCCGGTCCGCACCTGCGGCAGTCGACCTGAACGCCGGTCAGGCTGTTCCCGCGCCCTTTCCCGTACCCGCGCAGTTGCGTGCGGACATCGACGAGGCGTATGCGCACTCCGACGCGCTCCTGGACGAGGAGCGGTTCGCGCAGGCCGCCGAGGTGCTCGCGGAGATCATCGAACCGGCCGCACACGCGCTCGGCGCGGAAAGCCGGAAGGTCCTGGAGCTGCGGACCCGCCGGGCCGCGATCCAGTTGCTCGGCGGGGACTACCGGGCGGCGCTGCCCGAGTTCGATGCCCTGGCGGACGCATACGCGCGCACCGGCGGCCCCACCGGCGAGTCGGCGCGCGCCTGTCGCGCCCAGGCCGCGCGGTGCCGGGCCGAGCTCGGCCACGTCACCGACGCGCTCGCCGCGCTGCGCGGTCTCCTCGACGTCGTACGGACCGTCGACAGCGACCTCAGTGAGGAAGCCGTCGAGCTGCGCCGCGACATCGGGATGCTGCTGCTCGCCCAGGGGCAGGCGGCCGAGGCCCATCGGATTCTCCGGCCGCTGTACGACGACCTGTGTCTGGTCTTCGGGCCCGGCGACGAGATGACCACAGAGGTCGGCGATGCGTTGGCGCTGATCGGCCTCGATCTCGACGGTCCGGCCGCCTGACACCTGTCGCCACGCCACCGATCAGGACAGCTACACCGTGGACCCGGGTAACAGCTGGTTCACGGCGTGCGACCCGTCCAAGGCGGAACTCATCTGCACGATGGCGAAGCCCTGACCGACAGTTCACGGCCTGGTCCTTCGCCCCGAGTTCATGGGGGCGAGGGACCTGGTTTTCAGTGGAGCGGTGTCCAGTGCTCGAAGGCATCGAGCATGCCAGGACGCTCGGGATCATCCCAGATCAAACATCCCCACACGAGTCCGGGCACATCGTCGCCCATCAGGTCTGCGGGGCCGTCGGTCACGGTGCGGAGGGCGGCTTCGAGGTAGGCAGCGATAGACGGATAGACAGGCTTCGTCACCGGCTCGTCCACGATCGACCAGTCTCCGACGCCGACGGCGCCGGCATAGTGACCGTGCAAGGGCCCGGCTTCGTCCCGGGTAAGCCACGGGACCACCTGGGCTCCGCCCCACCCGTCGCGCTGCCCAAGCGTGGGGAGCCTCAGCCCCAGCGCCTCCGCTGGGGAAAAGATCACTCCGCCGGGCAGGAAAGCCCCGGAGCCGACCTCACCCTCCTCGTCATTCTCGATGTGCTGGTGCTCCGTACCACCGCACAGCCGCCACAGTGCGGCCAATTCCGTGGGCAGCCCGAACCCGAGGTACTGCCGCAGCCGGGAGTCGGCGGTGGCAATCTCCTCTTCCGTCGCGGGCGGCAGGAGGGAGGCGTACGAGAGGGGAGCATGCTCAGCAAGCCAGGCGGTCAGGGCCTGCCAAGCCGCTGTGACTCGCTCAGCTTCATCATGTGATTCAACAGACATTCGGTCACGCTACAAGGAGCCACGACCGTACGCTGAAATTCCATCCGGGCGAAGGGCTGGGCTATCGCCGGTGGCGTCCGTGAGCATCCCGGCAGCTGCGACCACCCGCGTCTGGATGCGCTTGGGCGGGCAGTCCCGCGACTCCGGCTGATCCGCTGCAGCTTCCGGCCCTCCTCCATGCTGGCCGAGGGCGTTGCAGCGCCAGGGCCGCCAGCGCCGCAGGCGCGCCCTTCGGTCCGCGGATGCCGGGGAAGGCGTTGACGTCGACGACGACGGGCGCCCCCTCACGGTCCAGCAGGTCGACACCGTAGACGTCCAGGCCGAAGACCTCGCCCGCGTGGAGGGCTGTTTCGGTCCAGGCCCGGGGCAGGTCACGGACCAGTGGCGCGGACCGGGCGCCGTCCGGCGGGGCGCCCACCGGTGCGGGGCGCACCCCCGCGAACACCTCTCCCGCGATCACCCACAGCTTGTGGTCCCAGCCGCTGTTCGCGGCGAACTCCTGTATGACGACAGGCTCGTCGGGCCATTTCGCGGCAAGGTCCCGGAGCCCGGCCGGGCCGTCCACGCGGGCGACAAGGTCTGCGCGCCGGTTGTGGCGGCTCTTGACCATGAGCGGAAAGCCGTTCTGCGACCGCTCCGCTCCAGTGAGGGCTTCGGACAATGTGTCCAAGGTCCTGGTCCGGGGCATCGGCAGACCGGCTCCTTCGGCCACGGCGGCGATCCGGCTCCTGTCCTGACACAGCTCCGTCGCAGCGGCGGAGTTCACCACCCGGGCACCGTGTGCTTCGAGGAAGCGGGCAAGCTCCAGTGCCCGGGCGCTGTGGGCCTTGAGGAGGTAGACGTCCGCGAGATCGTCCGGGGTCACCAGTTCCGACGGGGATCCGGTCCCGGTGTCCGGGTTCAGGAACGACACCTGGTGCTCCGCCTCGATCAGTGCGGAAGAGGCTGCGGCAAGCAGCGGATGATCCGGCTTGTCGGTCAGCAGACACACCCTCATATCTGGGCGACTCCCGGTACGGCCGTCAGCATGTCCGCTTCGGGGTGCGGGTGAGGCTGTCCGTGGGGGATCTGCGACTGGGAGACAATGCGCGGAGCCGGGGCGAGTACGCCCGTCCGGGCGCTGCCACCCGCCCTGGCCAGGTCGAGGACGGCTCCGGCCAACCGGGATACGGCGTCCGGGACCTGACGGAAGCTCGGGAAGTCATTGATGTCGACGATCACGGGGCCGTCGGGGCCGAGCACCACGTCGATGCCATACAGATCGAGGCCGAAGACCGATCCCACCTTCGCCGCCGCTGCGGCCACCTCGGCGGGCAGGGGGACGGCTCCCTCCTCGACCAGCCCGTCCGGGTGGAGCGGGGAGCGTCGCAAGGTCGCGTGGAACTCGCCCGCCAGACAGTAGACCTTCAGGTCGGAGCCCGCGTTGGGCACGTAGGGCTGTGCGATCAGTTGGCCCTCCCCGGCCTGCTCCGCCTCCGCCAGGCGCCCGGGGTCCGGCACGAGCCGCACCCCGCGCCCCGAGCTGCCATCGGCGGGCTTGACCACCAGGGGGAAGAGCTCGTCGGGGACATCTGCGAACAGCGTGGCCCTGGGTGCCGAATAGGTCACCGGAACCGGTAGCCCGTGCTGTCGCGCGATGACCGATGTGAGGACCTTGTCGCGCACCGCACGGATCGACCGCGCATCGTTCACCGTGGTCAGGCCCACGGCCGCCGCGGCCTCCAGCAGGGTGAGCCCGGGGCCGCCGGACACGGTCTTGAGTACCCAGGCGTCATGGGTCCCCGCCCGCACCTCTTCCGAAATCCGCAGCAGCGATCCGCCGGGGCGCACCACGTCCACCTGGTGTCCCCACGACGACAGTCGTCGGGCCACATCAAGCGGCATGCCGTCATGCCGGTACAGCTCTTCGACGAGGAAGCAGAGCTTCATCCCAATACCCCTCGGTGCCCCATGACTGATGAGGGCACAACGATGCCTTGCGGTGCTCTTCCGAACACCGCCAAAAGGGAAACGCTACGTCACGCTCACCCCAAAGCAACGCCAGCCGGATGTTACTGATGATGTGTTCCCTCATCCAAACAGATCTGCGTCGGGTGCGGCCACGGAGTGGATGGCCTTGCACCGGCCGAGCCCACCATCGGTACGGCCGCGCCTCCCCCGTCCGCATCACCGGACGGCACCCGTCGAGAGCGCCTTGGGCTCGTCGTGCGGAACGTGGGCGAGTCCCGGAAGGCGTCCAGGAGACGTGCGGCGTCCGGGTTGGCCTCCCGTACCTCGTGTGCTGCTGTCGCGCCCTCCACCACCAGTTCGTTCCGGCCGGCCCCCGAATCTTCGAGATCCGCGGAGATCATCCGCGCACCACTCGTGTGCGGACTCCGCATCGGCTTCACAGACCGCGCTGGTCGAGGAGCCGCATCAGGTTGCGCTTGCGCTTCTGACCGGCGCGCAGGGCGGCGAGGTACGCGGTGAAATCGTCCGTGGTGCCCAGGCGGTGGTGGCAGTCGCGCATGCTCAGGAGCAGGCTGGTCAGCCGCTCGTAGACGGCGTTGCCGGTCTGCTTCTCGAGGGGTTCGGCCAGGCGCCGGTAGACGCTCAGCGCGTCGGCGGGGCGGATGGCGCGGGCCTGGTCGGCGAGGGTAAGCCACTGCTGGTCGTGGGCGCCGGTCGCGGTGGCAGCCTGCCAGGCGGCGTCGATGTCCTTGTCGTCGAGCAGAGCGTCGATCAGGACCGGGCCGCTGTACCAGCCCCGCTCGCGCTGTGCCGTATCGGCACGCAGCACCGCCAGGGCCTCCCCGCGCTCGGCCTGCCAGCAGTCGGCTGCCTGTGCCGCCGCGCGCAGTTGCCGGTAGGCGGCGAGGGTGCGGTGGGCGGAGAAGCGGGCGCGGCGCAGGGCGACGGCATCGGGGAGCTGGTCCGAGTGTGTGTAGCGGTCGCAGAGGTAGTCGACCAGGCCGATGGCGAGGGTGCTGGTGTCGGACGCTTCCGTGATGCCGCGCTCTGCCCAGCTCAGCGCGTCGTCAGGGCGTCCGGCGGTGTCCAGTTCGTGGGCGATGACCAGGTGGGTGCTGCCGTCGGGGGCGAGGTCGGCCGCGTGCACGGCGATCACCGCGTCCACGTCGTTCGCCGCCTTGGCCAACCGCTCCATCAGGTACTTCTCCGCCCAGCCTGTGCGGTTGCCGCGCCAGGCTTCGAGCGCCAGCTGTCTTACGGTGGCCATGCCCCGTTCGCCGAGGACGTCCTCGTAATCGAGCGCATCGATGTCGGTCAGGTCGTCCAGGTCACCGAGCACATGGCCGACCAGCCACCGCGCGGTCTCGTCCGGGTCGGGGGGAGCCGCGCGGCACGCGTCGAGATGGACTTCGGCGAGAGCGGTCCCGACCTGGCCGAGGTGCCCGTCGGAGTCGTCGATCGTCTCCTGCACCTCGCTCAGCAGCCGCATCGCTTCCCGGGACAGAGAGATCGCGTCCGCGGCCCGCCCGGTGGCGGTCAGAGCGGCGACGGCGGACACCGCCTGCGCGGCCTGTTCGCCATAGGCGCGGGCATCGGCGTACTCGACATATCCGTACCGGGCGAAACGGCCGATGTCGAGGAGTTCACGCATCCGGGCGCGGACTTCGGCGAGGTCTCCGCGGGCGCTCGCCGCACGCAACTCCAAGCGGCGTCGCACCTGCCGGTCCTCGGTGACCTGCTCCCGTACGAGTGCGAGCAATTCGTCCCTGGAGAGCGTGGCCAGCCACGCGTCCAGGTCCTGAGCGCGCCTGCGGGCCCGGGTGCGCTGCCGCGGCAGACTCTCCGACCCGGCGAGCGCGGTCAGGCCGAGCGCGACCAGGTGCTTGCAGAAGTTGCCCTCCATGCCGTACGGGCAGTCGCACTCCCCGGTGAGCCCTTCAGCCCCGTCGAGTGACAACTCCACCTCGTAGGTGTCCGTCCCGTGGACCGTGGCGGTGATCGATCCGTCCTCGACCTCCAGGGCGGTCACCGCGTCCAGATAGCCCAGTCCCCGCTCGAAAGAACGCGGTCCGGCCAGTGCTCGCAGATCCGCCTTGGTGAACCCATCCATGATTTCCCGCCTCGGCCTTCCCACCTCGGTCCCTGAACCTACGCCCCTCATCCTGCCTGCTGGGCGTATGCCTTCGGGACTCGTCCCTGTCCTCGCCTTGGTTGATCAGCTCGGGTGGCCTGACCGCCCCGACACGACTCGGGCCCGCCCGTGATGGCCGCCCCGTCTCACCGCCCCAACCGGCGGACTGCAGGCATGGCTTCACCAGGTGGTTACGCGGCGCGGCCGGGTAATGCCCCTGCCCGTGGCAGAGGGGGCATGATGGCGCGTGAGGAACTGACCCGGCTCACCGGCAACGGGAACGGCGGGTGCGGAGGCGATGACTGCCCCAACGTCTATCGGACCGCCTCAGGTGCGGTCGTGGTTCAGGGAGGGCTGCGCTTCCGCGGGCTCGCGCCGAAGTCCGCACACATAGGCGCTGAGTGGCGACGGGTACAAGGCGGCGGGGATCCTGTTCCGCCAGCATTTGACAGGCCCTGCGCAGCGGCGCGTACTGGAAGAAGGCCTGGACAACAGCGCACCGGGCCTTCTACCCCCAAGGCCCGCCGACGGAGCGGACCGCTGGCAGGGCGTGCCAGCGGAATGAGGGACAGTCATGACGCCTCGGGCCGCAATCAGGCCGAAGCCTTCGGCGACCACCCCGGCCCCCGAATCACCCCTCCCGCATCGCCGAGAGCGGCACAACTCAAACCGGCGGGAAGCATCCAGGGCACCCGACGGCCGGAGGCACGGTCCGATGGAGTCACCATGAAATTGAAGACCAAATTGGCCAATGTCCAAACGTGGCAGGAAGATCCCGGCGAGCCGCCGATCGAGCGCACCCCGATCCAGCGGCAGACACCCGAGATGGGCCAGCCACCACTGCCCGTCGCCGTCGCAGGAGGAGTGCCCGCAGAGAGCGGGGACTACCCTGGCAGCACCGAGTTCCGCTACTGGGTAGCCGCGGACGCCATGAGCCGAGCCTCCGAATTCTGGGGCCCGCTGGTGCCGGCCGGCACCACCTGGAACCGCAACGTCAAAAAGGTTCTGACGGCACAGCTGGACAGTGGTGACGATCTCAACGCCTACTACGACGGGCAAGGCGTTCGCTTCTTCAAGCAAACCGTCGCGGGCGTGACCGTGTACTCCGGCGAGAGCCCCGACGTGGTCTGCCACGAAGTGGGCCACGCCGTCCTCGACGCGCTCCGACCGCAGTTCTGGGGCGTGCTGAGCGCGGAAGTCGGCGCGCTCCATGAGTCGTTCGGGGACATGAGCGCCGTCCTGGCCTCGCTCGGCGTGGGGGCCCTGGCGGACGAGGTGCTCATCGAGACCCAGGGCAACCCGACACGCTCCTCGCGGCTGTCGCGGCTGGCTGAACAGTTGGGATGGGCGATCCGCCAGATCGCTCCGACCGCCGTTGAGCCGGACTGCCTGCGCAACGCGGCCAACAACTACTTCTACCGCGATCCGGTCACCCTGCGGCCCAACGAACCCGCGAGCCTGCTGTCAAGCGAAGTGCACTCCTTCTCACGGGTGTTCACCGGAGCATTCCTCGAAGCGCTGGCAGGAATCTTCTTCCAGCAGCCGAGCCGCGACGGCAAAGCACTGGTGGAGGCTGGCCGCATCATGGGCAGGCTCCTCGTGGACGCCCTGCTCGCCACCCCCGTGGTACCCGCCATGTACGCGCAAGTAGCCGCTCACACACTCGCCGCCGACAAGGCCGACTACGACGGAGCCTACGGCATGGCACTGCGCTCGGCGTTCATCCACCACGGGATCCTCTCGCCCTCGGACGCGGTCGCTGCCGCCGAGGCGGCGCCGCAGCACATGGCAGCAATCACCGGCGCGGCCCCCGGGCACGGCGCACAACTCGCCACCATCACGGTGCCTGCCGAACGCTACGGACTCACCGAGTCCTTCGCGGTGAGCACACCGGCGGAGCAACCGCGGTTCGCCGTGGCCGGCGCCGATCCTGCCATCGGCCCACTGACCCCGGTGGATCCCGAGCGGGCCGCGGAGACCTTCGTCGAGGACCTTTTCCGGCAGGGCCGTGTGGCCGTGGCCGAAGAATTTCTCACCCCAAGTGCCGCCGTGGTCGACACCACCAGGACACGGACCCACGCGATCACCCGCGAATCCTCCGGCGCCCTGGTCCTCGACCGACTGCTCTTCATCTGACCGAAGCGGACAGGCTCCTGCGATGGCCACGGAAGAGCACGACGAGAAACCCACAGCCTCCAGCGACGACGAGGGCGCCCGCCAGAAGCCCCCCGGCACCGACGAGGCGGAGTACGCAAGGCAGGCCGAAGAGCACTTCATCGACGACCTCATCGCGTGCGGAGCGGCCGTTCCCGAAGGCGAGGAACTCCCACCCCGCGCCACACACGTCATCAGCTACGACGAGAAAGGCCGACGCACCGTACGCCGTGTGCGCTTCGCCGGGCACCACCCACCGAGCAAGCAGTGACACGCTGCGGTTCGGTGACGACGGTCAGGCTCGCCTGCGGAAGGGAACTCGCCCTGTGCTGCCCGGAGAGCGCGGCCCCATGCGGGCCTTCAACATGTTGGACGAAACGCCTCGGCCTGCTGATCGCGGTCTACCAGGTGTAGGTCTCTCCCGGCAGGTCGCCTTCCTGCTCGTGCAGTTCGCGACCACGGTGACGATCTGACAAGCAATCACCGCAGGGAAGGGACCGCCGGTCGACCGGCTGGTGAGCGGCCCGGGTTTCATAGCCGATCCCCCACAAGGATCGTTGGCGCCGCAGTCCCCTGCCCTCGGCCGGGGCGCTCCCTTGGCCTGCCTCAGTTGCCCACGACATCCGCCCATGTTTCGCGGCGCGGGTATTGGCAGTCCGGTTGCGGGGCATTCGGGGCGGAGTAGCCTGAAACTGACCGACGCTGCCTGATCCTGGAGGTAGGTAATGTTTCTCCGACTGCTGCGGCGCCGTACGCCGCATGGGCTTGTCCTTCTCGGCAACAGCCGTCTGATCCGGGGCTTCAGCGGCGGCCACTACGACGGTCACGGATACATGTCCTGACACCGTCCACACGTCGAACCGGGCCTGCCGCAGAGTCGCTGCGGCAGGCCGACCTTGGAGGATGCGCGATGGCAGAGGACGCCGATGCCCTGGTAGCCATGACGCGGATCCTGTCACCGCACTGCTGTGTCATCAGGATGTCCAGCGGAGCGCTGATTGCGGACTGGAGGCGGACGCGTTTCCTTGGAATGGCGACGGCAGACGTCCAGAAGTTCGCTGACGGAAGCTCCGAGGAACGCGCCGAACTCGTCACCGGTCTCATCCGTGCCGGGTGCGCGACAGCCCGCCGAAAGGAGCATTCGAACGTCGAGGTCGGGCTCTGGCTGCGCGCAGTGCACCTGCTCATCCGGACCATGGGATTCGGGCGTGTCCTGCGGCTCCTGTCCTTGGCAGCCCCGGATTACACCCGTGCAGACCCGCCTTCCGCGCAGGACGTCGCACGGCTTAAACGAGCAGTGCAATCACACAGCCGCAGAAGCTGGTTCGTCAACGACGACTGCAAGGCCGAGGCCGTGACGGCTTTCGTCTTGCTGCGACGGTGTGGCCTGGAGGCCGTGCTGCACGTCGGTGTGCGCGAGCATCCGTTCGCCTTGCACGCCTGGACGTCTTCCGCCGGCCTGTGCATCCCTGACGCCGATCCGCGCGGGCACGCGTTCGCGCCGGTTCTCTCGATCAACGGGGGAGGGCGGTGACGTGGAAGCACTCCGCCTCGAGTGGGCCGGGGGCGCACCGAAGCTCTCGGCGGCCGGGGCCATGGCGCAGCAGGGACTGGTGACGACAGTCTCCTCACGAGCCGGCATCGCGGCGGTCGTCGGCTGGGTCGGCTCGGTCCGTGACCGCGTGGCGGGCGCGCGCAGCCTGCTCGACGATTTCAGCCGACCGGGAGCCACACCGCGCCTGCCGACCGGCGACTATGCCGCTGTCCTGGTGTGCCGCGACCGCATCCTGCTGATGCGGGACGAGCATGCGCGCATCCCCCTGTTCTTCAGGGAGTCCGGTGGCCGTGTGAGCGCGGTGAGTACCTCGGCGCACCGCCTGGGCGGTGCAGCAGAGCTGGAACGTCGCTACTTCTGCCGGTATCTGACCGGGAACATGGCGCAACAGCACTCGGAACTCACCCCCTTCGCCGGGGTACACCGGATCGTTGGCGGCGAGGTGGTGGAACTTTCGATCACTGGGCAGATGCGCGGTCGGGTATCGCGACACGTCCGCCAGGCCCAAGACCCGTCGGTACCGGCTGCAGACGGCCTCCGCCTCAGCGGCGCCGCGAAGGACCTGCGCCTCGCACTGGAGAACGCTGTCGGTCGTCGTATGGGCAGGATGACGGCATGCCACGTCTCGGGCGGCACCGACTCCACCAGCGTCGCGCTGCTCGCGGCACTTCTGCTGGCCGCAGGACAGGGCCACCCGGGGGACCTTGTCCTCCTCGCCGGGCGCTTCAGCACAGGAGAACTGGCTGGAGAGCAGCCGTATCTCGACGAGGCGATGGAGGAGATCCGACGTCACGCACCCGCAGCCCGCCCGGTGATCGTCGATGTCGACGACGTGGACGACTTCGACGACTTCCAGCACCATGCGGGAGACGCGGACGAGCCTTATGCGCACGCCTTCCGCGCCCCGTTCTGGAGCAGGCTTCATGCCGCTGCGGCGGAACTGGGCTGTGACACCCTCATGACCGGCTGCGGGGCGGATCCGATCGCGGACGCCAACCCGTTTCACCTGCACAGGCTGGCGCGCACAGGACAGCTCCGGCAGATGACGAAGCAGGCGCGTGCCTGGGCCGCGGGCAGCGAGCGAGGCTTGTGGGACGTCATCTCCGCCTGCGTAGTGCGGCCGGCTCTTCCGCTGACAGCCGAACGGATCACAGCGCTCCGCCGCCGTAGAACGGTGCTCGGCGGCCTCGGCAACTTCGCCCGCCCCCGATGGCTGCGAATCGGATTCGCGCGGGCTCACGGCTACCGTGAGGCCGGCATCGAGGAGAGCCGCTTCATGTTCGGGCGGAGGCCGGAACAGTCCCTCTACGACGCGGCCAATTACATCGTCGCTCCCGACCCGCTGTCCTGGCGCCGCGCACGGCAGGACGGTTTCTTCCTCTCGCACCCCTTCCTCGCCCCGGAGGTCATCGCCACGATGCGCCGCCTCCCCGCCGAAACCACGTTCCATCCGGGGCGTCCGAAGGCCGTTCTGCGCGAGGCCATGGCAGATCTGCTCCCGTCCAGGATCCGCAGCCGAGCGGTCAAGATCCCCTTCAACCAGCTCTACGCCCGCGGCCTGCGGACACACGGCGACGAACTCATCGACCTCTGCCGCTCCGCGAGGCATCCGCTGATTGCGGAGATGTTCGACGTCGAGACGCTGTGCCGGGCGGTGAGGGAGGCGCAGCTCGGCATCGGGGACCCCTACTCCTGGGATCGTATGAACAGCTCTCTCGCCCTCGTGGTGTGGCTGGAGCAATTGGACCAGCGCTTCCGCCCGCTCGGTGCGGCCATGCCGGTCATCGCTGGCTCTTGACGTCCCACAGCGTCCGTTCGATCGGGCCCGTTACGGCGTCGACAAGACCGTACCGGCCCGTCGTGTCTGACGGGGTGTCTTCCTCGCCCCTTCGCGCAACGACTGCCGCCACGTTTGCGCCATGCGTGCCGAAGTTCCAATAGACAGTTACGTAGCGGGGGGCCCTCGTACGATCGTCGATCGCATTGTTTTCGTGCACCCTGGCACGGTAGATGAGGAAGTCGACGTCCTTCTGCTTCCATCGGGGCACCTTGCCGCCACCCCAGGAGTACCCATCAAATTTGAGCAACTCCAGGCCGAGCCGGTCCTTGCGCGCGAAGCTGGCCGTGGCGTAGAACGCTACCTGGTTGTACGGCGTGTCGATTGGCATTTGCACAACCACTCGGGTGGCGAAGGTGTCGTTTGCCTCGATCCACCCTCCGTATTGCATCCATGGTTGCGCCTCCACCAACTCGCCGGGCTGGTGGATCTCCCTGCGGGAGAGCGGGTTTGTCTCCCCGAACTTGGTCCACTGCTCGGCATCAGCACGCCACTGCTGGCGGAGCCGGTCCTTCGCGCTCAGCAGCACCTGTTCCCCCATGGCGTGGATCTCGGTGCCGAGCACGTAGAAACCCACATCGTTGTGGTTCTCGAGCCTGATGTCGACCGGAAGGGCGAATGCCTTACGGTCCTTACTCAGCACAGGCGTCCCCACGGTCAACTTGATGAGAGGCCTGGCCCCGCGATGGGACGGCTGATAGAGATTCTGGTAGCCGAAATTGGCTATCGCGATAACCGAGGAGACGATCAGTGCCGCGGCCACCCGCTTCGGAGCGGGGATCACGACCGATGTCCGCCACACCGCGAAGACAGCCCATGCCGAACCCGCCGTGAGCACGCCCAGCACCGTCGGGTAGAACGGGGAATCGCCGTTCTTCCATGTCTCGACCAGGAACATGGCGTTGGTCAACAATGCCGCGACCGCGCCGATCAGCGCGACCACGCCGGAGTAGGCGAAGCTGTTCCAGAACCAGTGGTCCAGGACCGCGGCAGCGCCCAACAACGTGCTGAGCGAGACCACGAGAAGAACGGCACCGGTGACGCGACCCGGGAAGGTCAGGGCCTTCCCGAAGTCTTCGATGCCGAACGAACCCAGCACCAACGTCGTCAGGAGAAAGACCAGCAGGATCAATACCACGGCCACCCGTGACCGTCTTGTTCTCGTTGGTATCCGTCGCGCCCGCGGGTGCAAGCCAACGCCCGACCTGGGTGGAGTCTTCACGTGATCACCTCTTGACGTCGTAAACCGTGCGCGATGTGCCAACGGTGACGGCGACCGGACACACCCGAAGCCGACCGGGAAGAGTCCCGCCGGTCGGCAGTTGCATCCCCCAACAGGACCTGACCCACAAGGTGTCTCCTTCGACCGTCACTGGGGCACTGCACGGGTGAAGCGCCGCCTGACGAACCCCTGTCGACCTCCTGCGGCACATACCTCGTGCTGGCGGCGCGGATCATCCGACCCCCGCAGCGGACCCAGGAGACCTGGCGCTGCGCCGGGGGCTCGAGCACCATCGTCCGTGGTGATCCGTCGGATCACCATCCGGATGCCTCCGGACGGCCTAGCCTCAATACCGGTAACCTAGTGCTTTGGTATGCGTTTGACTCGTTTCGGTTGCCCTGACGGGACGCTGATCGTCGTCAACTCGTGGGGAGTCGTGACGTTTTCGTCGTGTGGGCATGCCGGGGTGCCGACGCGGGGCCGGATTCTCCAAGGTCTTTCGGGTCGCGGGCGGTCAGGAGATGTGGCCGTCAGGAGACCGGGCGGGGTAGCGGGACGAGGCGGTGGAAGGCGGTGGCGAGTTCGTTCCGCCAGGGCCAGGTTTCGGCGATCCACAAGCGCAGGCGGCGGCCGCCGCGGGTGAGGCGGGCGGCGACGTGCAGGAGCCGGTAGCGGAGCTTCTTTGGTTCGGCGGTGGCCTGGTCACCGTCCAGCAGCAGGGTGCAGGTCCGGGCAAGCAGGTCGATCGCAGCCAGGGACAGCTCCGGCCAGGCCGCGTTCACCAGGAAGTGGCGGGAGGAAAAGCGGCCGAAGCCGGTGTCCTTGCCGCGGCGGATGTGGTCCTCGACGGTGGGTGTCCGCGGTGCCGGACCTCCAGATACTGGATGGATCCGCCGCCGTCGTCGAACGCCCCTGCCGATTACCGGCGGGGCGTTCTTTGGTTTGTTCGAGTGGTCAGAGCAGAGCGCGGAACGGGTTGTCAGTCAGAGCGGGAACGGGAGCGGCCGACCGCTTCACGGGGACCGGTTCCGGGGCCCGCTTCGGTGCCGGAATGCTGGCGGGTCGGTAGGCGTCGAGCTGGACGACCGCGGCCCGCTGCACCCATTCCAGGGTGGCCGGCTGGGGCCCTCGGAAGGGGAGACCGGTTCCTGAGCATGGTCGGAATGGTCACCGCGGATCGTGAAAACGGTGGCCGACCGACCGGTCTTCCCCGACCGTTCGACGGTGACGAAGATTCCGGACAGTGCCTTGACCTCTTCGGCAGTCGCCCCGACGTACGGAAGGATCTGGAAGGAAGTGGCCCGACCGCCGTGCATCTGTGGTGTGGGTGGCCAGGAAGCGGCCCAGGGACTTGTCCAGGACGTGAAGAGCGGCCCGGAGCGCGGTTCCCTTTGTTTGGTCACGCCACTGCCCAGAAAAGCAGAAAACCCCTGATCAACAGGGGTCTCAGCTGGTGTCCGAGGGGGGACTTGAACCCCCACGCCCGATAAAGGGCACTAGCACCTCAAGCTAGCGCGTCTGCCATTCCGCCACCCGGACCAGGTGGTCGGCCCCGGTTTCCCGCGGCGACATGGAAAACAATACCAGGGGTTCGGGGTGCCTCTCACCTGCGTTTGCGGTGGTCAGTGCGGTGCTCCGGACGGTCTCGGCGCAATCCGGCGCACTTCGCTTCGCCTTGCGTACAGTCCGTCGCCGCGTGCGTACGCTTGGTGCATCCCGGTGGTCATGGCATCAGGTGGTGGTCCGGAAAGTTCCCCGACAGCCTCTCCCCGGCCGGGACGTCCGCTGGTGCGGGACATCGCCCCGAATCCGCAGCCGATCAGCCGGGAAGTCGTCTGCCCCGGCACCGCAGGAGCTGATCTCCGGGCAGGTGGGCTCCGGTACGGGCAGCATGGTGGTGGGGGGCGTGGGCCTGCAAGGGCGCGGTCATCATCGCCGGACCGGGGAGAACGACCGGCGGATTCCCGGCCGGCCCCGGGGTTGGCCGCGCAGTTCGGGGTGCTGGTCAGGCGCCGCACGCTCCTGGTGACGGCCGTGGAGCGCACGGTGCCTGATCTCATCGGGCGGGCGTTTGCGCTGTTCCCTGGTCGTCAGGATTTCGGGGTGAGGCGCGGACCGCCCTTCCGGTGCCGGCGATGTCCTACTTGCGCAGCGCCGCCAAGTTGTCGTAGCCGGTCCGCGCATGGTTCAGGGACTGCGCGGGGACGGTCGAGCTCGGTGCGTTGTCCTGCTCGACCATCGGGTTGTGGTAGTTCTTCGCCCCGACGCGGCGGAAGAACGTCCGGTAGTCGATGACCCCGGTACCGAAGGGGACCATGTCGTAGCCTTGGCCGCTGGTTGTGTTGACGATGCCGTCCTTGGCGTGGAACAGCGGGTAGCGCTTGGTGTTGCAGCGGACCAGTGCCGCCGGGTCGAAGATGTTCTCCTGCTGCGATCCGTCGTGCGCGGTGTAGGTGTGGAACTTGTACTGAGCGACGTGCGCCCAGAAGATGTCCATCTCCAGCCATACGGACTTCGGGTCGGTGACCTGAAGGAAGTACTCGAGCTTGCGGATGCCGGAGCTGCGGGTGGGGCGGCCCTGTGCGTCCAGCGGGCCGCCGTCGAGCAGGAAGCCGTAGGCCGCGTCGTGGTTGTGGGTGTACAGCTTGATGCCCGCGTCCTGAGCGATCCGTCCCAGCGTGTTCCACTTGTCGGCGGCCACGTCCCAGTCGGCACGGTAGGCGCTGCCGGTGGGGTCACCACCGGTGCCCATGTGTTCCATGCCGAGGATGTTCGCTATTTCGAGGTGGCGCTTGAACTGGTCCAGGTCGCTTTGGTTCAGCGGCCAGGACGACGGGATGAAGCCGTGGTTGCCCTGGGCGCGCAGACCGTAGTCGTCCAGCCACGAGCGCAGCAGCTTCGCGCCTTCCACCGATTCGAGGTTGCTTCCGCCGGGTGCGTTGGCGTGCTGGCCGTACCCGGCGAACTCGACCTGCTGGTAGCCGTAGTGGGCCAGCTCCCTGAAGACCTCACGGAAGCCCGAGGGAAGGTCGGTGCTGAGTGGATCCCGGCCCGTGGCGTCGCGCACGGTGTAGAGGATGATTCCTCGTTTCGCCGCCGGGATCAGAGCCTGGCCGACGCCCCGCCCCTTGCCGGAAGCGGTCTGGGCGAGGGCCGGCGACGCGCCGAAGGCGGGCGCCGCGATCGCCGCTGCCGCAGCGGCCGTGCAGGTGCTCAGAAAGCGGCGGCGACTGACGCCGAGGCTGCGGCGCAGGGCGCCGTCCGTTCCGGATTCGTCGTTGTACGCGGTCACGGTCTCTCTCCTTCTCGAAGATGCTCGAAACGCTGTGCACGGACCGATCTCATGCGAGGCCGGCAAGCGTGAGGAGCAAGGACTTCACTTCGGTGGCCCGGACGGGGCCGGTGAACGCGTGGGGGGTGGAGCACAGGATGAGCGGACCGTCTTCGTCGCTCATGGGAAGGCGGCCATGGCTGCCGCGAACAGGTGACGGGTCCAGCGGTACGACCGCCATGCGGTAGCGCATGCCGAGTTTCTTGCGGGCGACGGCCGCGGCGGCCTTGACCCGGACGTACGGGTCCTGGGGGTCCAGGAAGAGTTCGACGGGGTCGTAGCCGGGCTTGCGGTGGATCTCGACGAGCTGCGCGAAGTCGGGCGCGTGGGCGTCGTCGAGCCAGTAGTAGTACGTGAACCAGGCGTCCGGGTCCGCGACGGCGACCAGCTCGCCGGAGCGTGGGTGGTCCAGGCCGTGTGCCTTCTTGCCCTCGTCGTCGAGGAGCTGATCGATGCCCGGCAGGTCCTGGAGGGCTTCGCGGGTCGCTTCGAGGTCTTCGGGGCGGCGTACGTAGATGTGGGCGAGCTGGTGGTCGGCGACGGCGAAGGCGCGGGAGGCCATCGGGTCGAGGTATTCCATGCCGTCCTGGGTGTGGACCTCCAGGAGGCCGGCGCGGCGCAGGGCCCGGTTGATGTCGATGGGCCGGTCGACGCGGGTGATGCCGTATTCGGAGAGGGCGACGACGGTGCGGCCTTCGCGGCGGGCGTCGTCCAGGAGGGGTGCCACGGCCCGGTCGAGATCGGCCGCGGCCCGGTACGAGCGGGGGTCGTCGGGGCCGTAGCGCTGCAGGTCGTAGTCGAGATGCGGGAGGTAGCACAGGGCCAGGTCGGGGTGGTGGGTGTCGAGGATGTGCCGGGTCGCGTCGATGATCCACTGGGAGGAGACGAGGTCGGCGCCGGGGCCCCAGAAGTGGAAGAGGGGGAATGTGCCAAGTTTTTCGGTGAGTTCGTCGTGCAGGGCGGGCGGCCGGGTGTAGCAGTCGGGTTCCTTGCGGCCGTCGGCGTAGTAGACGGGGCGCGGGGTGACGGTGATGTCGGTGTCGGCACCCATCGCGTACCACCAGCAGATGTTGGCGACGGTGTAGCCGGGATGGGCACGGCGGGCGGCGTCCCAGAGTTTGTCCCCGGCGACCAGTCCGTTGTGCTGGCGCCAGAGGAGGACGTCGCCGAGCTCGCGGAAGTACCAGCCGTTGGCGACGATGCCGTGCTCGGCGGGGGTGGTACCGGTGAGGAAGGTGGACTGGGCCGCGCAGGTGACGGCGGGGAGAACGGTGCCGAGAGGGGCGCGGGTGCCGGACTGCCCCAGGGCCTTGAGGTGCGGCATGTGGTCGAGGAGCTGTGGGGTGAGGCCGACGACATCGAGAACGAGAAGCGGGGTGGGTGTGGCGGGCGTGGTGGTCTGCTCGGCTGCGGTCATGGGAGCTCCTTGAGGCCGAGGTCGACCAGGAGGTCGCGGGCAAGGGTGAGTTCGGCGGCGATGCCGTCGGCGAGCTGGGTGCGGGTGCGGGGGCGCAGTGCGGCCGGGAGCGCCTGCCAGGTGTACGTCTCGACCTCCAGGTGCCTGGTGAGGGGTCGCGCGCCGCCGACCAGTCGGGTCAGTGTGGACCGGAGCACGGGAAGGGTGGAGGTGAGCGGTGGTGCGGGAGGTGCGTGCAGGGGGACGTGGAAGTGGGCGCGCCACGGGGCGCCGTCGGGCAGGGCCCGGCCGGTGACCGCCTCGTCGAGGTCGTCGGTGCCGCGCAGCCCGGCGGCGGTGCTGGTGCGGGTCTGGTGGAGGAAGCGGGGCTCGGCGAAGGCGGCGAGTGCGGTGCGCACCTCGGGAAGGTGGGGGTGTTCGGCGTGCAGTGCGGCGGAGAGCTGGGCCTTGGCGACCGGGATGCCCGCTGTGTCGAGCGCGTCGACGGCGGTGTCGGGGTCCTCGAAGGAGGTGGCCAGGTGGCAGGTGTCGATACAGATGCCGATGCGCTGGTGTCCGACGGCGGTGAGCGGTGCGATGGCGTCGGCGGTGGTCTCGACCGTGCAGCCCGGCTCGGGTTCGAGGCCGATGCGGATGGACTTGCCGGTGAGTTCGGCCAGCGCGTCGAGGCGCTGCGCGAGGGTGGTGAGCGCGATGTGGGCGAGACCGGCCGCCTCGGCGTCGGAGTCGAACGGGGTGCGCCAGGCGATCGGGAGGGTGGAGATGGTCCCTTCGGTGACGTCGTCGGGGAGCAGACCGGCCAGGAGACGGGCGAGGTCGGTGGTGTGGGCGAGCCGCTCCGGGTCCGTCCAGTCCGGCCTGTACACCCGGTACTTGACCTCGTCGGCGCCGAATCCCTCGTACGGGAAGCCGTTGAGGGTGACGACTTCCAGGCCGCGGCGGTCCAGTTCGGCGCGCAGGGAGCGCAGCTGGGACGGGTCGTTGATCAGGCTGCGGGCGGCGTCCCTGGCGAGCCAGAGGCCGATGCCGAGCCTGTCCCGGCCGAGGCGTTTGCGGACGGGTTCGCAGTGGTCGCGCAGTTGGGTGCGGACCCCGTCGAGCGTCTCGGCGGGGTGGACGTTGGTGCAGTACGAGAGGTGGACGGTGGAGCCGTCGGGGTGGCGGAAGCGCATCGCCTCACTCCCCTCCTCGCAGGATGGAGTTGCCTTCATGGAGTGGTTCCGGCGCGGCGATGTCGAGCTGGAGCCGGCCGCTCTGCCCGTAGAAGGCGACGGGGTTGCGCCAGAGCACCTGGTCGACGTCGTCCTCGCCGAACCCGGCGGCGAGCATCGCGTCGCCCACTTTGCGGGTCTTGAGGGGGTCGCTCCTGCCCCAGTCGGCGGCCGAGTTGACCAGGACCTTCTCGGTGCCGTGGGTCTTGAGGATCGCGATCATGCGGTCCTCGTCCATCTTGGTGTCGGGGTAGATGGAGAAGCCGGCCCAGCAGCCGCTGTCCCTGGCGTCCTTCACGGTCGTCTCGTTGAGGTGATCGAGCAGGACCCGCTCCGGGGGGAGGTGGGATTCGCGGATGACGTCGAGAGTGCGGTGCAGTCCGGCGAGCTTGTCGCGGTGCGGGGTGTGCACGAGGGCGGGCAGGCCGTGGTCGGCGGCAAGCTGGAGCTGTGCGGCCAGGGCGGTGTCCTCGGCCGGGGTCATGGAGTCGTAGCCGATCTCACCGACGGCGACGACGGAGTCCTTGACGAGATAGCGGGGCAGGGCGTCCAGGACGGGGGTGCAGCGGGGGTTGTTCGCCTCTTTGGGGTTGAGGGCGAGCGTGCAGTGGTGGGCGATGCCGTACTGGGCGGCGCGGAAGGGTTCCCAGCCGAGCAGGGCGTCGAAGTAGTCGAAGAAGCTGGCGGGTGAGGTGCGGGGCTGGCCGAGCCAGAAGGAGGGTTCCACGAGGGCGCGGACACCCGCGTCGTACATCGCCTGATAGTCGTCCGTGGTGCGGGAGGTCATATGGATGTGGGGGTCGAAGATGCGCATCAGGACTCCTCCGTGGGGGTGGCAGGGCCGGGGGTGGTGAGGTCGAGCACGCGGGTGAGACCGGCGGGGACGCTGCGGCCCGCGGCGAGCCGTTCGGCCGCGAAGTCGCCGAGCATGCGGGCGAGTTCCGCGTCGCCGCGCGAGCGCCGTGCCAGTTGGTCGACGGCATCTACGGGGACACCGGTGAACAGGCATTTGAGAATGGCGTGGCGCCAGTTGTGCGCGTCGAGATGGGCGGCGGCGTACGGGCCGACGGCCGCGGCGACCAGCCGGGTGTCATTGGTGCGCAGGGCGTCCTCGATGAGCGGAAGGGCGGTGGGGCCGAGGTCCAGCCGGTGCAGGGTGAGCAGGACGGCGCGTCGTTCGGCGGCGGTGCCCTGCTCGTAGAGCCTGGTCAGGGCGGGCAGTGCGGCGCGGGCCTCGATGAGCAGCAGGGCGCGTACGGAGTCGGCGTGTTCGAGTCCGCAGTGCCGGCCGGCGGCTGCGTACCGCAGCTCCCACGGCGGTACGGCGTACGGGCTGCCGGGCCGCTGTTCGGTGTCTCCGTGGGAAGCGGCGTGCTCCGCCTCGGCGAGGGCCTCGTCGAGCCAGGCGCGCGCGGCTCCGCCGAGCCGGGCGTCGAGTTCCTTGCGGGTCAGCAGCGGTGTGGTCGTCGGGTTCATCGGCATGGCGTCGTCGCTCCCTTCGCGGTTTCAGCGTCCTGACGGGCCGTGCTTGCGGAGGAACTCGATGGAGGTGCGGGCGAGTTCGGGTCCGGCGTGGGAGTGACGGGGCAGCTCGACGACGGTCAGACCGCGGTAGCCGGTGTCCGGGAGGGCGTCGAGCGCTTCGAGTACGGGCGGGAAGTCGATCTCGCCATCGCCGAACGGGAGGTGTTCGTGGACGCCTCTGCGCATGTCCTCGATCTGGACGTGCCGCAGCCAGGGGGCGGCGTCGCGGACGCAGTCGGCGGGCGGGGCGGGCTCCAGGCATTGGCAGTGGCCGATGTCGAGGGTGAGTCCGAGCGGTGGTGGATCGCCGCTGAGGACGCGCAGGTGGTGGAAGTCGGCGAGGCTGGCGAGGAGGTGTCCGGGCTCGGGCTCGATCGCCAGGGGGATGCCGGAGCGGTCGGCGGCATCCAGGACGGGGGCGAGGGAGTCGGTGAGCCGCTGCCAGGCGGTGTCGGGGGCGGTGTCCGGTGGGGTGATGCCGCTGAAGCAGTGCACGGCGTGGGCGCCGAGGTCGGCGGCGATGCCAACGGCCCGGACGAGCAGCCGGGTGCGGGATGCGCGGGCCTCGGGGTCCGGGTCGAGGAGGGACGGGCCGTGCTTGCGGCGGGGGTCCAGGACGTAACGGGCGCCGGTCTCCACGGTGACGCCGAGGCCCAGTTCCTGGAGCCTGGACGCCACGTGGCGCGTGCGCGCGGCGACGTCGGGGGCGAGGGGGTCGAGGTGCATGTGGTCGAGAGTCAGTCCGACCCCGTCGTACCCGAGATCGGCGAGGAGTCCGAGGGCGTCGTCCAGGCGGAGGTCGGTGAGTCCGTTGGTGCCGTAGCCGAGGCGGATCGTCATGTGAGGCTCACCTTCCGGGCGAGGGTGCGGGCGAGCGGGACGAGTCCCATGACGGCGAGCCCCGTACCTGCTGCTCCCGCGCGGGCGGCGAGGGCGGCCTGGAGCGGGATCATCGCCCGGATGCCGCCGCCGACGGCGCGCTGGGTGAGCGGCGCGGACGGGTTGAGGGCTGCGTGGAGGAGGGGCCCGGCGGCGGTACGGAAGTAGCTGCCGGTGAGCGCGGTCAGGAGGAGGCGGGGAGTGGTGGAGGCCGGGGTGACCCAGGGCCCGTGCGCCTCCCGCGTCCGGCCGTGACCCGCGTGCGGGGGCGAGTCCTCTGGCCTCCCCGGTTCCGGGAGTGCGCCCCCGGGCTTGCGCAGGGCCGCGGCGCCCAGTGCGGTGATGGCAGCGAGCGCGGCGAGGGGAACGGTGGTGGATCCGCCCTGCGCCTCGTGCCGGGAGACGGCAGTGACGGCGTAGGTGTGCGCGCCGAGCAGTCCTGCGGCCGGAAGGGCACTGCGCAGGCCGCCGCGCGCAGCCGCACCAGGAGCCGGGCCCGAACCCGAACCCCAACGCGTCGGTCTCTTCGCCGCACCGGTGGCGGTGGCCCCGAGCAGCAGATCCAGTCCTCGCGCCGCCGCCATCGCCGCCGGTCCCGCCGGGGTGTGTTTGAGACGGAGGTCGTACGCCCAGACCGTCGCCGCCAGCCCCGTGGCGACGGCGAGGGCCGGGCGGCCGGCCCGGGCGGCGAGGCCCAGGCCCGCGGCCGTCAGCGCGCCCGCCGCCGCGAGAGCCGCGCCAGGAGCGATGCGGCCCGAGGGGATCGGCCGGTGCGGGCGGTCGATGGCGTCCTCGTCGCGGTCGGCCCAGTCGTTGAGCGCCATGCCTGCCTCGTACAGGCAGAGCGAGGCGCCGATGGCGAGCGCGGTGCCCCGGTCGGGGCGCCGGCCCCTCGCCGCCGCTCCGGCGAGTGCGTCGCCGGGGACGGTGAACAGCGCCGACACCCGCAGCAGTTCCGCCCAGGCCCGTACCGTCACTTCTCCCCCCGCAGCGTGTCGGCGAAGGCCAGCAGCTACCCGTACTGCTCGAAGAGTGCGGCCGGGCCGCCGTCCGGGTCCTTGAAGTAGAAGCCGAGCTGGGGCAAAGGGCCGGTCAGCCCCTTCTCGTGGGCGCGGGCCACCAGTCTGGCCAGGTCCAGGACCAGAGGTGCGGCCAGTGCGGAGTCGCACCCCTGCCAGGTCGTCTGGAGCACCATGCGCGCCCCGAGAAATCCGTCGAACGCGATGTGGTCCCACGCCGTCTTCCAGTCGCCGAGGGCCGGTACGTCGTCGATGTGGACCTCGCCCTCGGGCGCGGTTCCCAGCGTGTCGGCGAGGACGCGTTCCTTGCCCGCGTTCTTGGCCGCGGCCGCGCCCGGGTCGGCCAGCGCCGCTCCGTCCCCGCCGCCCAGCAGGTTGGTGCCCGACCAGGCCCGTACGGGCAGGGCGCGTTGTACGAACATCGGGGCGAGTACGGAGCGGAGCAGCGTCTGGCCGGTCTTGCCGTCGCGGCCCGCGTGAGGAAGTCCGCAGCCCGCGACAGTGTCCTGGAGGGCGGGGGCGCGCAACCCGGTCGAAGGGGTGAAGTTGATGTACGGGCAGCCGGCCCGGAGCGCTGCCGCGGCATAGAGCGAGCTGGTGGGCAGCCGCCGCTCGCCGGGGGCCGGGACCGGTTCCGTGGAGGCGACGTTGACCACGACCGTCCTGGCCAGGTCGTTGCGGTGCCCGAAGTCCGCGAGGTCGGCGGCGAAGGCGGTGATGAGCTCCTCGTCGCTGCGGGTGTCGCCGGGCAGTGGCCCGCCGGGCCGTATCTCCGCGTCGGCTGCGGCGAGTTCGGAGCGTACCGCCGAGGGCAGGCCGTGCGGCAGCACTCCCCCGGTGGCCAGTGCCTCGGCGCGTTTGGGCAGGGGACAGCCGACGGTGTCGTGTCCGCCGAAGACCAGTGAGGTGAGGGTGGGCAGCCCGCTGTCGGCGAACGGCGGGGTCTCGGTGACCATGCCTGCCGCCGGGTGGAGCCCCGCCGCCACCGCCGCGCATCCCGCCGTGGCGGTGGTGGCGACGGAGCCGCGTGCTCCGATGAACCAGACTCCGGTACGAACGGCGGGTGCTGACATGGGCTGCCTCCCTGGCTGGGGGTGCTGGCTGGGCAGAGCGAGTGGCACTGTGCGACGGGGGGAACAGGAGCGGAGACGGCGGGCGGGGGAATGTCCCCGCCCGCCGTCGGCCGGAGCGAGCGCCCTACGCCGAGGGCAGTGCCTTCAGCTGGATGTTGCGGAAGGACACATGGTCATTGGCACCGTGGTTCTGGATGCCGATGTAGCCGTCCTTCAGGCTCCGTACCGGATCGGTGTTGGTGAAATCGTTGATCTTCACTCCGTTGAGGAAGACCTGGAGACGTTCGCCCTGGACCTTGATCTCGTAACTGTTCCACTGGCCGGGCGGCCGCAGGGCCTGATCGCGGGCCTTGATGTCCGCCGCCTTGAAGGTGTAGACCGAGCCCGTGGTGCGGTCGGGCGCGTCGGTGGCGTCGATCTGGACCTCGTAGCCGTTGTTCACCGCGGACCAGGGGTCGTCGGACTCCGGGAAGCCGACGAAGACACCGGAGTTGTCGTCGCCCTCCATCTTCCAGTCGAGCTTGAGCGAGTACGACCCGAGCTCCTTGGCCTGGTAGGTGAGCAGACCCATGCCGCCCTCGGAGCGCAGTTCACCGTCGACGATGTCGAACTTTCCGGGGCCGGCCTGCTTCCACCCTTCGAGGGTCTTGCCGTTGAAGATCGACTGGTACCCGGTGCCGGGCTTGCAGTCGGCCTTCACCTGACCGGCCGCGTACCGCATGCCGCCGAGGAGGAGTCCCCGGAGGGCCGGTTCGGCGTACGACTCCTTGGTGTGGCCGAGACCGGTGTAGAAGGAGCGGCCGCCCTGGTAGGCCTGGCACCAGGTGATCGGGTGGTCGCCCTTCATGGTGCCGCCGGTGTAGGTCGTCTCGTCGAGTGTGGCGAGGACCTTGGCCTGACCGCGCGGGTTGGTGCGGTAGTTGTACCACTCGTCGGTGCGGTTCCACTCGTCGTCGAGGTGGGCGGTGGCCGGGTGCTTGTGGTCCTCGACGCGAACGGTGGCGGGCTGGATGGCGGGGTGCGAGGAGAAGTACGCCCCGACGAGTCCGCCGTAGAACGGCCAGTCGTACTCCGTGTCCGCCGCCGCGTGGACGCCCATGTAGCCACCGCCGGTGGCCACGTAGTTCTCGAATGCCTTCTGCTGGTCGGCGTTGAGCACATCACCGGTCGTCGACAGGAAGACGACGGCGTCGTACCGCGCCAGGTTGCCCGTGGTGAACTGGCGGGCCTCCTCCGTCGCGTCGACGGTGATGTCGCTGCTCTTGCCGAGCTCCTTCAGCGCGGCGATGCCGTCGGGAATCGCGTCGTGGCGGAAGCCGGCCGTCTTCGAGAAGACCAGGACCCGCTTGGCGGTCTTGCCTGCGGTGCTGTGGGTGAGCTCGAAGTCGTCGACGTCGTACAGCGCTCCGTCGCCTCCCTTGAAGACGAGGAAGAGCTCGGTGGCCTTCTTGGGGACGTTGCGCAAGGTGACGTCGACGTCCTGGAAGGTCTCCCAGCCGCCGGTCACCGGTACCGGGGTCGAGCCCAGGAGCGTACCGGTCGCCGAGCCTGCCCGTATCTCCAGGATTCCTCCGCTGCCACCGGACGCGATGCGGGCGGTGAGCTTGTTCGAGTCGCCGAGGATGTACGGCTTGAAGGAGATCCAGTCGCCGTTGTGGATGTCGCCGACGGTCTTGCCGCCGTTGGCGGTCGCCTTGTCGTAGACCTTGATCCCGGACGAGGCGCTGAAGTGCTCGGCCTGGCGGTGCCTCGGCTGGAGCTGCGCCTGGTCGTGACCGGACAGGGACGCCTGGCCGCCGCCTCCGCCGTCCGTGTAGGAGGCGTCGATGACCCCGAAGATGTTGGCGTTCGGGTCGTGTCCGCCGTCGACGGTTGTCTTGATCGTGCCGGAGCACCCGTTGACGGTGGTGATGGGGTGGCCATGGCTGTCGTGGCCGAGGACAAAGCGGACCTCGACCTTGGAGCAGTCGATCGTGCCGTCCTCGGGATCGGTGACGGTCACCTTGAACGGGACCTCGTCACCGAAACTGAACAGCTGGCCGTCACCGGGGAGTTTCAGTTCCACCTTCGGTGCCGTGTTACCGACCGTGACATGGACACTCGCGGACGCGCTCCGGCCGGTCGGGTCCTTGGCGGTGACGGTCGCCGTGTAGGTGCCGTTCTTCTTGTACGTGTACGTGGGGTTGGCCGCCGTCGAGGTGCCGCCGTCACCGAAGTCCCAGGCGTACGTCAGCGGGTCGCCGTCCGGGTCCACGGTGCCCTCCGAGGAGAAGCTCACCTTGAGCGGCGTCGTGCCCGAGGTCTTGTCGGAAGACGCGACGGCGTTGGGCGAGCGGCCGCCGGTGGCGTTCTCGATGCGGTAGAGGGCGGAGTTCGCGTCGCCGCCGAACCAGCTGGTGCCGTAGTCGAGGACGTACAGCGCCCCGTCGGGTCCAAAGGCCATGTCCATCACCTGGGTCCCGGTCCACGGGACGGGGTTGATGGACTGGACGGTGCCGTCGGCGTCGTGCTTGATGGCCTTGATCCAGCGCCGGCCGAACTCTCCGGCGAAGAACTGCCCGTCGTAGGCCTCGGGGAACTTCACGGGCGAGTCGAGGTTGGCGTCGTAGTGGTAGACGGGTCCGCCCGTCGGCGACTCGGAGCCGGTGCCGAACTCGGGCACCGATCCGCCGTCGTAGGGAATCCAGGCGGGCTGGGCGGGCGGCAGGTCCACGAGGCCGGTGTTGTGCGGCGAGGTGTTCTTCGGGGCGTTGCAGTCGAAGGACGCGCCGGACGTCTTCGTCGCGAAGTCGTAGTCGACGTACGCGTCGTTCTTACCGGTGCAGAACGGCCAGCCGAAGTTGCCCGGCTCGGTCACCCGGGCGAACTCGACCTGACCGGCCGGTCCGCGCTTGGCGTCGGCCGCGCCCGCGTCGGGCCCGTAGTCGCCGACGTAGAGGATGCCGGTGGCCTTGTCGACGGAGAACCGGAACGGGTTGCGGAAGCCCATCGCGTAGATCTCGGGGCGGGTCTTGTCCGTACCCGGTGCGAAGAGGTTCCCGTCGGGGATGGTGTACGAGCCGTCCTCGGCGACCTTGATCCGGATAATCTTGCCGCGCAGGTCGTTGGTGTTGCCGGCGCTGCGCCTGGCGTCGAACGCCGGGTTGCGGTCGGGGCGCTGGTCGATCGGGGTGTAACCGTCGGAGGCGAACGGGTTGGAGTCGTCGCCGGTCGACAGATACAGGTTGCCCTGGGCGTCGAAGTCGATGTCGCCGCCGACGTGGCAGCAGATGCCGCGCGAGGCCGGGATGTCGAGGATCTTCTTCTCGCTGGCGTTGTCGAGGGTGCCGTCGGCCTTCAGGACGAAGCGCGAGAGGCGGTTCACCCCGTCGAACTTGGCGAAGTCGGCGGCGGTGCCGCTCTCCGGCGCGTCTCCGGAGGGGGTGTCCAGCGGGGGCGCGTAGTAGAGGTAGATGGCCCGGTTCCTGCTGAAGTCGGGGTCGATGGCGACGCCCTGGAGGCCCTCTTCGTCGTGCGAGTACACGGGGACGGACCCCACGACCCGAGTGTTCCCGCCGCTGTCCGTGAGGCGCAGCTCGCCGGTGCGCGAGGTGTGCAGCACGCTGCGGTCGGGGAGGACGGCGAGGGTCATGGGCTCGCCGGTCTCGGCCGCGCCCTTGGCGAGGGTGACCTGCTGGAATGCCTCGGCCGCGGCGTCGGTGGCGGCCGGCGACGACGGTCCTTCCACGGCCGCTCCGGGCGAGGCGCCGAGGGCGAGAGTGGCCGCGGTGAGCAGACCGCCGGTGAGTAGTGCGAGGGACGTACGGACGCGGAGCCGGGTTCTGCTCCTGTATCTGGTTATGTGCACGAGTGTCCTCCGGAGAGTGCCGGTTGTACGGGCGGGTGCTGCCGTGCCGTTCTGCGCGGGGACTGCCGCGCAGGTCGTACGGGGCCTGTGGGGCGCCCGCGACCCGAGTTATGTCATGTACACGTGGTGGACGGTAGACCTGTTCGTCCTGGACGGAAAGCCCATACGCGGCGGTCTTGTTGAACTTTTTCCTGGGCCAGGACAAAGCGGGGTGAGGGCAGGGGCGAGCACGGGATGGCGGCGGTCTCCGGCCCCCACCCCGCTCGGCCCGCCCCTTCCCGGACCGGGGCCGGCGGGGGCAACCCCCGGGAAGAACCGGTCAGTCGCCACCCCCGAACGCCGCGTCGAACGACGCGGACGGCGGGTCGAAGTCGTACCGCTTCAGCGTGGCAAGCGCTTCCGGTGCCCCCGTCAGCCGGTCCATGCCCGCGTCCTCCCACTCGACCGAGATCGGCCCCTCGTACTCGATGGACCGGAGCATCCGGAAGACGTCCTCCCAGGGCACATCACCATGCCCGGCGGAGACGAAGTCCCATCCGCGCCGCGGGTCGCCCCACGCCAGATGGGAGCCGAGGCGACCGTTACGACCGTCCAGGCGCCTGCGGGCCTCCTTGCAGTCCACGTGGTAGATCCGGTCCCGGAAGTCGTAAAGGAAGTTGACCGGGTCGAGGTCCTGCCAGACGAAGTGGCTGGGGTCGAAGTTCAGCCCGAACGCGGCCCGGTGACCGACGGCCTCCAGTGCGCGGTGCGTGGTCCAGTAGTCGTACGCGATCTCGCTGGGGTGCACCTCATGGGCGAACCGCACGCCCTCTGCGTCGAAGACGTCCAGGATCGGGTTCCAGCGCTCGGCGAAGTCCTCGTACCCCCGCTCGATCATGTGCGGCGGGACCGGCGGGAACATCGCGACCAGGTGCCAGATCGAGGAGCCGGTGAAGCCGATGACCGTACGCACCCCGAAGGCAGCGGCCGCGCGGGCGGTGTTCTTGATCTCCTCGGCGGCCCGGCGGCGCACCCCTTCGGGTTCACCGTCGCCCCAGATCCGTGCCGGCAGGATCCCCTGGTGCCGTTCGTCGATCGGGTTGTCACAGACGGCCTGGCCGACGAGGTGGTTGGAGATCGCCCAGCACTTCAGTCCGTACTTGTCGAGCAGCTGCCGCCGACCGTCCAGATAGCCGGGGTCGGCCAGAGCCTTGTCGACCTCGAAGTGGTCGCCCCAGCAGGCGAGTTCGAGACCGTCGTAGCCGAAGTCCCGGGCGAGCCGGCAGACCTCCTCCAGCGGCAGGTCGGCCCACTGGCCGGTGAAGAGCGTGAAGGGACGGGGCATGCGCAGGACCTCCTAGAGAACTACGGGGGTGTGTACGGAGTTCTTCTCGGCGCTCTCCTCCACCGCTGCGAGCACCCGCTGCACCTGCAGTCCGTCGGCGAACGACGGTACGGGGGCGGTCCCTTCGGCGATCGTCCGCACCAGGTCGCGGGCCTGGTGGATGAAGGTGTGCTCGTAGCCCAGGGCGTGGCCCGGCGGCCACCACGCCTCCAGGTAGGGGTGTTGAGGTTCGGTGACGAGGATGCGCCGGAATCCTGCCGTGGTGGCGGGTTCGGTGTGGTCGTGGAAGGACAGTTCGTTGAGCCGTTCGAGATCGAAGGCGAGCGAGCCGCGCTCCCCGTTGATCTCCAGCCGCAGCGCGTTCTTCCGTCCGGCCGCCATCCGGGTCGCCTCGAACGAGGCCAGCGCCCCGGAGGCGAGCCGGCCGGTGAAAAGGGCCGCGTCGTCCACGGTCACCGCTCCTCGTGCTCCCGAGTCCGCGGCGCCGAGGAGCCCGGCCGGCGGACCGGCGAGCAGCGGTCGTTCCGTCACGAACGTCTCGCTGACCGCCGACACCCCGACCAGCAGCTCCCCCGCCAGGTACTGTGCCAGGTCCACGATGTGCGCCCCCAGGTCGCCGAGCGCTCCCGAGCCGGCGTGTTCCCGCTTCAGCCGCCAAGTGAGCGGTGATTCGGGGTCCACCAGCCAGTCCTGGAGGTAGGTGGCGCGGACATGCCGCAGGGTGCCGATCCGTCCCTCGGCGATCAGCTGCCGTGCGTACGTGATCGCGGGCACCTTGCGGTAGTTGAAGCCCACCACTGCCACCTGACCGCGGGCTGCCGCGCGCTGGGCGGCCTCGGTCATGGCCTCGGCCTCGGCGACCGTGTTGGCGAGCGGCTTCTCGCACAGCACGTGTTTGCCCGCTTCCAGGGCCGCGATGGCGATCTCGGCATGGCTGTCGCCGGGGGTGCAGATGTCGACGAGCTGCACATCGTCCCGGGCGATGAGGGCCCGCCAGTCGGTCTCCGCCGCCGCCCAGCCGTGACGGGCCGCCGCAGCGTCGACCGCTGCCCGGTCGCGTCCGCAGATCGCGGCGAGAGCCGGTTTCATCGGGAGCTCGAAGACGTGTCCCGCGGTGCGCCACCCCTGGGAGTGGGCGGCGCCCATGAACGCGTATCCGACCATGCCGACTCCGAGCGTCGGCGCACTCGTCATCGGCCGATACGCCGGCGGCGCTGCGGCCTCCTGATCCGTCTCTTCCCTACGGGCCATCCGGGCTTCCTCCTCGTCGGTCGTTCGATGGGTGCGACAGGAGGGTCAGCACCCTCCTGCGGGGCGGATCAGCTGAAGCCCGTCGGCAGGTACTGGTCGACGTTCTCCTTGGTGACCACGGCCGAGTAGAGGGTGAGACTGGTCGGGATCTCCAGTTCGGCCAGGCCGCCGACACCCTTGCCCTGTCCGAGGGCGCGGGCCAGGTCGATGGCGGATGCGGCCATCGTCGGCGGGTAGAGAACGGTGGCCTTCAGCACACTGTTGTCGGCCTTGATCGCGTCCATCGCGGACTTGGCCCCGGCGCCGCCGACCATCAGGAACTCGTCGCGGCCCGCCTGCTGGATGGCGCGCAGAGCGCCCACGCCCTGGTCGTCGTCGTGGTTCCAAAGAGCGTCCAACTTCTTCTGCGCCTGCAGGAGTTGGGCCATCTTCGCCTGGCCCGACTCGACGGTGAAATCGGCTGCCTGACGGGCCACCAGTTTGATGTTGGGGTAGTTCTTCAGTGCGTCGGCGAAACCCTGGCTGCGCTGCTTGGTGAGCTCCAGGTTGTCGATCCCGGCCAGCTCGACGACCTTGGCGTTCGCCTTGCCCTTGAGCTGCTCGCCGATGTACGTACCGGCGTTGAGGCCCATGCCGTAGTTGTCGCCGCCGACCCAGCAGCGGTATGCCTGCGGCGAGGCGAAGATCCGGTCCAGGTTGACGACGGGGATGCCCGCCTTCATCGCTTCCAGACCGACCTGGGTGAGCGCCTTGCCGTCGGCCGGGAGGATGACGAGGACGTCGACCTTCTTATTGATGAGGGTCTTGACCTGGCCGATCTGGGCGGCGGTGTCGTTGGAGCCCTCGGTGATCTCCAGGGTCACCTCGGAGTACTTCGCCGCCCGCGACTTGGCGTTCTCGTTGATGGCGTTGAGCCAGCCGTGGTCGGCCTGCGGGCCCGCGAAGCCGATGGTGACGGGCTTGCCGGGCTTGTCGTCGGCGGCGGGCTGATTGCTCTGCGCGGTATCCGATTTCTTGGGCTCGTTGCTGGTGCAGGCGGTGAGGAGGGCGCCCGCGGAGACGGCTGCGGTGCCGAAGAGCAGTCGTCTGCGGCTGGTTTCTGGCATGGCTGTCAAACCCTTCATCCAGTGTGCGACATGTCACATATGGCGTGCGGGGCGGTGGGTGGGCCGGAGAAGCGAAGCTGCCGGAAGTGCGCCCGAGGCTCAGGTCTCCCCGTACGCCGATGTGCGGCGCTGCACCAGGACGGCGGCGACGATGATCGCGCCCTTGGCGATCTGCTGGACGTCGCTCTGCAGATTGTTGAGAGCGAAGATGTTGGTGATGGTGGTGAAGACGAGGACGCCGAGCACGGAGCCGACGATGGTGCCGCGTCCGCCGCTGAGCAGGGTGCCGCCGATGATCGCAGCGGCGATGGCATCGAGCTCGTACAGATTGCCGTTGGTGTTCTGTCCCGAGCCGGACAGGATGATCAGCATGAAGGCGGCGATGCCGCAGCACAGTCCGGATAGCAGATAGAGGCAGAGCCGCTGCCGTCGTACATCGATACCGGCCAGCCTGGCCGCTTCCGCGTTGCCGCCGACCGCGACGGTACGCCGTCCGAAGGTCGTACGGTTCAGCACCAGCCAGCCGATGACGGTCACCGCGGCAAACATCATGACCAGGGGCGGAATACCGAGGACGTACGAGTCGGGCAGGCCGAGGTCGAGGACCGACTTGACGGTGACGATCTGGGTCTTGCCGTCGGTGATCTGGAGGGCGAGCCCGCGGGCCGAGGCGAGCATGGCCAGCGTCGCGATGAACGGCACCATCCGGCCGTAGGCGATGAGCACCCCGTTCACCAGCCCGGCACCGAGTCCCACGATCACGGCGGTGAACAGAATCCCCGCGAAGCCGTACTCCTGAGTGGCGAGCGTGGTCGCCCAGACGGAGGCGAGCGCGACCATCGCACCGACCGACAGGTCGATTCCGCCGCTGGTGATGACGAAGGTCATCCCGACGGTGACGACGCCGATGACGGACGACTGGGTCAGGATCAGCTGAAGGTTCCCGGTGTCCAGGAAGGCATCGGGCTCGGTGAATCCGCCGACGACGATCAGTGCGGCGAGGACGCCGGCGAGGGAGACGTTGCGCACGTCCACGCGACCCATCAGCGAACGCCAGGTGCCGCCGACCGGCGGGTCATCTACGGGGGCGGACGGCTCGGCAGCCGGTCCGCTCGGGTGCAGCTTGCTCGGCACGGATAACTCCCGTCAAGTGATGATAAGTTTGTACGCCTGCCTTGAGGCAGCGGTCAGGGCTTGGCCGTCATGAGGCCGCCATGCGGCTGAGTGAGAAGCCCTCTCATTCCAGAGAGGGAGGAGTCACCACTAGGTCGAGTACGCGGTACTCGTCAATGCTGTGCGAAGGACCGGAATGCACAACCCGGCCCTCGCAAAGCACTACCACTCGGTCGGCCAGCCCCAGAACCTCCGGGATCTCGCTGGAGACGAGCAGCACGGCAAGGCCTTCGTCGGCCAGTCGGCGGATCACGGCGTAGAGCTCGGCGCGGGCGCCGACGTCGACACCACGGGTCGGTTCGTCGAGCAGCAGGACCCGGCAGCCGCGCAGCAGCCAGCGGGCCAGGACCGCTTTCTGCTGGTTGCCGCCGGAAAGCGTGCGGACGGGTGTGTCCGGGTTGTCGGGACGCAGTGAGAGCTCGCGGGTGGCGGCGCGCGCCGCCCGGCGTTCGGCCCCGTGGTCCATCCAGCCGGCCCGGGAGAAGCGGGACATCGAGGAGACGGACACATTACGGGTGACGGATTCGAGCATCAGCAAGGCCTGCGCCTTGCGTTCCTCGGGGGCGAGCCCGATGCCGGCGGCGACGGCCGCGCGGACGCTGCCGGGCCGGAGCTGTTTGCCTGCCACGGTGACCCGCCCGGCGCTCGGCTTGCGCGCACCGTAGACGGTCTCCAGGATCTCGGAGCGCCCCGAGCCGACGAGTCCGGCCAGACCGACGATCTCGCCGGGCCTCAGTTCCAGGTCCACCGGGTCGAATTCGCCCTTCCTGGCCAGTCCTTCGACCTTCAGTACCGGCTCTGCCACTGCCGCTTCCGCTCCCGCGCTGCCCGTGGAGCGTGGCGGGAAGACGTACTCGACATTGCGGCCGGTCATCATGGCAACGATGTCGGGTGTCGGTGTGGACTTGGCGGGCAGCCCCACGGCGACGGCGCGACCGTCCTTGAGCACGGTCACCCGGTCGCCGATCCGACGGATCTCCTCCAGGCGGTGCGAGATGTAGACGACGGCAACCCCGTCGGCGGTGAGAGCCGCGACGATACGGAAGAGGTTGTCGACCTCGTCGGGGTCGAGTGCGGCGGACGGCTCGTCCATCACAATGAGCCGTACGTCGTGGGAGAGCGCCCGCGCCATGGACACGACCTGCTGCTGGGCGGCGGACAGTTCACCGACCGCCCGGGCCGGGGCGATCTCCGGGTGGCCGAGACGCTTCAGCAGTGCGGCGGCCGCCGTGCGGCCCTCGCGGGTGCGGACGACGAAGCGAGCGGTGGTGGGTTCATGGCCGAGGAAGACGTTCTCGGCGACCGACAGGCCCTCGACCAGGTCGAGTTCCTGGTAGATGGTGGCGATGCCCAGGCGCATCGCGGCGATGGGCGACTTGAGCGCGGCCGGTTCGCCGCTCCAGGTGATCTCGCCGCCGTCGGGCTGATGGGCCCCGGCGAGCACCTTGATGAGGGTGGACTTGCCGGCGCCGTTCTGCCCGAGGAGACAGTGGACTTCGCCGGCCCGGACCTCCAGGTCCACGCCGTCGAGGGCGCGTACTCCGGGGAACGATTTGGTGATGCCGGACATGGTGAGCAGAGGTGGTTCTGGTGCCATGACAAATCCCCTCGGCGAATGGGGCCTCCCCTGCTCGAGCGCAGCCGAGAGCTTGGGGAAGGCCGGTGAGCGTGCAGGGCGGTACCAGGTGCGGTGGTGCGTGTGTTTCCGGTGTTTCCGGTGTTTCCGGTGTTTCCGGTGTTTCCGGTGTGTGCCGATCTGCTGCCGGCCCGAGGGTCAGGCCGGTGAGAACAGGTGGTCGCTGATGAGCCGGGCGGCGCCGATCACTCCGGCGGCCGGTCCCAACTCGCCCAGCACGATGGGAAGATTGCCGGTGGCCAGCGGCAGCGACTGCCGGTAGACCTGGGTCCGGACGCTGGCGAGCAGCGTGTGGCCGAGGCCGGTCACACCGCCGCCGATCACCACCAGTCCGGGATTGAAGAAGCTGACGAGTCCCGCGATGACCTGGCCGACCCGGTTGCCGCCTTCGCGGATCAGGCCGAGCGAGGTGGCGTCACCGGCAGCCGCGGCGGCGGCCACATCGGCGGCGGTGAGCTTTCCGGCCGCCTCCAGCCGGCCCGCGAGTTCCGCCGACTGCCCGGCACGCGCCGCGTCCTCGGCGTCGCGGGCGAGGGCGGCACCGCTGAAGTGGGCTTCCAGACAGCCCCGGTTGCCGCAGGCGCAGGCGCGTCCTTCGGGTTCGACCTGGATATGGCCGATGTCTCCGGCACTGCCCGTCGTACCGCGGTGGACGTTGCCGCCGACGACAATGCCGCAGCCGATACCGGTACCGATCTTGACGCAGAGGAAATCGCCCACGGAGCGTGCGACGCCCGCGTGCTGCTCCCCCATCGCCATCAGGTTCACATCGTTGTCGACCATGACGGGGCAGCCCAGTTCCTGGCTGAGCGCCTCGCGGACCGGGAAACCGTCCCAGCCGGGCATGATCGGCGGTGCGACCGGTACCCCTTCGGGGAAGCGGACCGGTCCGGGTACGCCGATGCCCGCACCGTCGAAGCCTTCGGCGAGCCCGGAGGCCCGGAGCTTGGCCGCCATGGACAGCACCTGCTCGAAGATGGCGACGGGCCCTTCGCGTACGTCCATGGGGTGGTTGAGGTGGCCCAGGACCTCCAACTCGGCGTTGGTGACGGCCACATCGACGGATGTGGCACCGATGTCGACGCCGAGGAAGCGCAGCTCTGGTGCGAGCCGGATGTTGTGCGAGCGACGCCCTCCGCGGGATGCGGCGAGTCCGTCGGCCACGACGAGTCCGGTCTCCAGCAGCCTGTCGACCTCGACGGCGAGCTTGGAGCGGGAGAGATCGACCTGATCCCCCAGCTGTGCCCGTGAGTTGGGCCCGTCGTCGCGCAACAGCCTGAGCAGTCGCGCCTGATGCGCATTTGCGGGTCGTGCCGTCATACGTCTCACGCGCCCCTCCCCGCCACATCGGCCTGTCCGTCGGGCTTTCGAGGGGAAAGTAGCAGCGGTTGCCGGGAGTGGGAAGAAGTTGCGCAGGAATCCGCTACAACTTTCTCCACACCGAGGACAAAGACGTTCGGCCGAGTCGTGGGGCGGCCACCGGCACAGGTGACGTTCGGAGCGCGTACGGTGCGGGTCGGGCCGTAAGTCAGCGGTGCCGAAACGGGCCGTCCAGGGCCGCCCATTGGAGCAGCATGATGGTCTTGGCGTCGGCGATGGCCCCGCTGCGGACCATGGAGAGGGCCTCCTCGAAGGGGAGTTCCACCGTCTCGATGTCCTCGCCCTCGGCCGCGATCCCGTGCACGCCGACGGTGTCAACCGTCGAACGGTAGGGGGCGGCGAAGAAATGCAGGCGTTCGGTGACCGAACCCGGGCTCATGTAGACCTCGAAGACGCGCTCGGGGGTGCCGACGAGGTGTCCGGTCTCCTCGGCCGCTTCCCTGCGGATGGCTTCCTCGGGGCTTTCGCCGTCGAGCAGCCCGGCGGCTGTCTCGATCAGCATCCCGTCATGGTGTCCGTTGACGTAGGCGGGCAGCCGGAACTGACGGGTCAGCAGCACGGTGCGGCGATCGGGGTGGTAGAGCAGAATCGTGGCACCGTCGCCCCGGTCGTAGGTCTCGCGCTGTTCACGGCTCCAATGGCCGTCGCTGTGCTGATAGTCGAAGGTCGTCCTGCGCAGGACGTACCAGTCGCAGGACAGCACGTCCACGTCACTGATACGCACCCGCGGATTGCCGGTCAGGTCGCGGCCGTGCCGGTCCAGTCCGGTGCGCCCGCGACGGTCGGGGGTGTCCAGGCCTGCAGTCATGATGTGCGCTCCTCGCGGTGGATCCGGTTCTCAGGTCAGGACGGTACGGACGCCCGCTTCGCGAAGGGCGGACAGCGTCAGCGGGCCGTTGGGGTGGGTGGCGGCATCCTCGGCCGCGCTGTCGGTGACGAACACGTCCACCGCACCCACGGCGGCGACCTGACTGAACGCGCGCACCCCGAGTTTGGTCGCGTCGGCAACGGCGATGGTCCGGTCCGATTGCGCGAGCGCGGCCTGCTTGACGGCCGCGTCGTCCAGCGAGAACTCCGACCAGCCGTACTCGGCGTGCACACCGCCGATGGACAGGACGAAGCAGTCGAAGGCCAGCGCCTCGATGGTACGCAGAGCCAGCGGGCCGACCAGCGACTGTTCACCGGGGCGGGACCGGCCGCCGACGATCAGCAGTTCGATCCCGGGCCGGTCCGCCAGGCGGACCGCGGCCTGAAGACTGAGCACCGCCACTGTCAGGGGCGCCCGTTCGGCCAGGTGCTCGGCGACGTGCACGGTGGTGGTGCCCGCGTCCAGAAGCACCCGCGATCCGGGCCGCACCATCGCAGCCACGGCCGCACCGAGCCGGTCCTTCGTCGCGGCCTGCCACGGCTCGCGGGCGGAGAAGCCCGCACCTTCCTCCCGTGCACGCGTGGCGACCGCACCGCCGTGCACCCTGCGCACCAGCCCCTGCCGCTCCAGCGCGTCGAGATCCCGGCGGACGGTCATTTCGGAGACCCCCAGGCGATGGGAGAGCTCCGACACGGAAACCCGGTCGGAGCCCTGCACCAATCGCAGGGTCAGGTCCAGACGATTGGCGACACCCATGACCCATTTCTAACACACCGATGTTCGATTGAACATCGGAGCGGGAGAAAATGTGCGGCATCAGGACGTCACTGAAGGCCGCATTGGTGGCGATGGCCAGGTCCACGTCGTCGGCGGCGACAGCCTGCTCGCCCTTGGCGCAGAGCTACTCAGGGCAGCGATCCCGGCGGTGACGGAGTTGGCCGCGGCAAGACGGGCGGCCTCGGCCACCAGGAGGGTGCGGACCGAGAGCAGCTGGTCCGCCTCGTCCTCCGTGGGCTCATGGACGAACGCGCCCTGGGCGGACCGCAGATCGACCCGGCCCTCGGTGTTCCGGGACGGAGCGCACGCGTCGTTATGAGCTCGAGCAGCGCCTCATACACGCGCTCGCGTAGCGGACCGGGCCGCTCCAGCTTCGGCACAGCCCCTTGGCAGTCCTGCGGACAACATCGCGGTCCCCCTCCGGGCGACGAGCAATTGCCTATCGTCCACGGTCTGCCGAGCGCTGCCCCTCAGGGGCAGCGGATCACCTGACCCGCATACGAAAGATTCCCGCCAAAGCCGAAAAGCAGCACCGGCGCTCCGCTGTGGACCTCACCGCGTTCCACCAGCTTGGAGAGGGCCATCGGAATAGAGGCCGCGGACGTATTGCCGGAATTCACCACATCCCGGGCGATGACCGCATTGACCGCGCCGATCTTCTTGGCGACCGGTTCAATGATCCTCAGATTGGCCTGATGCAGTACCACCGCGGCCAGGTCCTCGGGGGCGATGCCAGCCTTTTCGCACACCTTGCGGGCGATGGGCGGCAGCTGCGTGGTGGCCCATCGGTACACGGACTGACCCTCCTGCGCGAAACGCGGGGGCGTCCCCTCGATCCGTACCGCGTTCCCCATCTCCGGCACCGATCCCCACAGAACGGGGCCGATCCCGGGCCGGTCGCCGCCGTCCGGGTCCGCGACGACGACCGCCGCACCGGCTCCGTCACCGAGCAGGACACAGGTGCTGCGGTCGGTCCAGTCCGCGATGTCCGCCATCTTGTCGGCGCCGATGACAAGGACACGCTCGGCCGCGCCCGCCCTGATCGCATGGTCGGCGGTGGCGAGGGCGTGAGTGAAGCCGGAGCAGACGACGTTGATGTCCATCACCGCGGGCACGCCCATGCCGAGCCGGGCGGCGACCCGTGCCGACATGCTCGGTGAACGGTCGATCGCGGTGGAGGTCGCGACAAGAACCAGATCGACTTCGGCGGGCTGCAGCCCCGCCGCGGCGAGCGCCTTGGCCCCCGCGTGCGCGGCCATCTCGTCCACCGGCTCGTCAGGGCCTCCGACATGGCGAGTCTTGATGCCGACGCGACTGGTGATCCACTCGTCACTGGTGTCGACCATGGCCGCCAGATCGTCGTTGGTCAGCACCTTGGCGGGCTGATAGTGGCCGAGCGCCACGACACGTGAGCCGGTCATGTACAAGATCCCCTCGCTACATATGGCAGGAACCATCCAGTCTTGGTCGCTACTGCCCGGTACGGGGGCACGTGATCCCACAGGAATAGCACCCGGTCATTGGAGGCTGGACAACAGCCTTGACCAGCCAGAAGGCATACTGTAGACGCCATTGTGACCAGATGCGGGCCGCGGGCGCAGCCCCGGAGTACGCCTGCCGGGTGTGTGTGTCGTCGAGGTGGAGGGCCCGCACCCTCCTGGCGTGCTCGCGCCGTGCGGAGCCGAGCATGACGGTCCGGACGGACACTGAGCGCGCCCGGCACAGCCGCAAGGTCGCGCTGGAACTGCTCGCCTCGTCCATGGACCTGTCGACGACGCCGCGGGCCGACGAATGGATCAAGGAGTACGAGGCTAAGGGCTGTCCCGTAATCCCTGGCGGAGCAGCGCGCGGCGTCAGATGCGGTGCATCGCAAGGCGGAGGGGCGTCCACATACTGGATGTATGCGGACGTTCCGACAACGCGGCGAGGTGCCGTAGCTGTCGTCGCGCGCCCGCCAGGGATTACGGGACAGCTTCCTTAGGCCGGACCGCTTCGGCGCGAACGCGGCCCGCGGCGGCAACCGCCTCGAGGTGTGCCCACCGGATCGCACTCCTTCAAGACCGGACTCGATACGCGCGCGGCCGGGACCTGGGACGAACAGGCTCAGACGGAGACCACCACCATCTGCGCGTACTGCGGCGTCGGCTGCAATGTCACACTCCATGTGCAGGACAATGAGATCGCCAAGGTCACTTCGCCGCACGGCAATCCGGTGACCCACGGCAACCTCCGCATCAAGAGCCGGTTCGGCTTCCAACACGTACAGAATCGGGTTAAACCGCTATGGGACGGGTCACCGAGCGTCGCCGCACCATCCGTATCCGGGACGGCGCCGTCTCCACGCGCCCCGACACACTCGTCGCCGAAGAGCCCCTGGAAATCCGGCTGAACGGCAAGCCGCTCGCCATCACGATGCGCACGCCGGGCGACGACTTCGCACTGGCGGCGGGCTTCCTGGTGAGCGAGGGCGTGATCGGTGACGGCTCCGAGGTGCAGTCGATCGTCTACTGCGCCGGGGCCACGGCGGACGGCGTCAACACGTACAACGTCGTGGATGTGAAGCTCGCCCCCGGCGTCCCGGTCCCCGACATCACACTCGAACGCAATGTGTACACCACGTCGTCCTGCGGGCTGTGCGGCAAGGCGAGCCTCGACGCGGTACGCACCACGACCCGGCATCCGGTCGCCGACGCTCCCCCGGTCCGGGTCGAGCCCGCCCTGCTCGCCGCCCTGCCCGACCGGCTGCGCGCCGCGCAGCGTGTCTTCGACCGGACCGGGGGTCTGCACGCGGCGGCGCTGTTCTCCGAGACGGGTGAGCTGCTCGACATCCGCGAGGACGTCGGCCGGCACAACGCGGTCGACAAGCTGGTCGGCCGGGCTCTGACCGACCACCGGCTGCCGCTGTCCCGGGTGATTCTGCTGGTTTCGGGGCGGGCCTCGTTCGAGCTGGCCCAGAAGGCGGTGATGGCCGGGATCCCGATGCTCGCGGCGGTCTCGGCACCGTCGTCGCTGGCCGTCGATCTGGCGGCCGAGACCGGACTGACCCTTGTCGGCTTTCTGCGGGGTCCGTCCATGAACGTGTACGCGGGTGAGCACCGCATCGCCCTGGAGACGACGGTCGGCCAGGGCTGAGGCGCCGCCCGTCTGCACGGGTCAGGGATCCGGCCGACGGGGAGCGCCCCCTGCGCCGGCCGGATCCCACCCTTGTTGCGGGGCTCCGGGCGCCTCCTCAGCTCACCGTGACGGGCTCCCGTGACACCGTGTTGCTCTTCTTGCTCTCCTCCTCCGGATCGCGCGAGCGGCGCTTGGCGATCACCGCGCACACCATCAGCTGCATCTGGTGGACTGCAGCCGCAGGGCCTCCGCCTGCCCGGCCGACTCCGGCGTGTGCGGACCCGTCTGCGGACCTGTCTGCGGACCAATACCCCCGTATCCGCTCGGAACGGGAGTGACAGCGGCGTACAGATTCGGTGGAGATTCCGGCGCCGACCTCTTACGACGTCGTCGGAACCACGCCCGAGCCTTGCCCATCTGGCCGGATTTCGGCGGCTGACCTGTGCATATGCCACGTTGTCCGCCGTTACGGGGCCCTCCCGCCGCGCCGCCCGGTGGGGTAGCGTCACGGCGCTGTGCGAAGCGCCACAAGGAGCAGGTCATTGCGCGAGTTCACTGTCCCACCCATGGCGGCCGCGCCCCTCGTAGGCGGGCTGGCCGACGTGGTGTTCGACTACGCCGAGGAAGATCCACAGCGGGTCGCGCTCGGCCGAAAAGACGAGAGCGGACGCTGGCAGGATGTCACTGCGGCGACGTTCCGCGACGAGGTGCTGGCGCTCGCCAAGGGACTGATCGCGCACGGCGTCAGATTCGGCGACCGGGTGGCCCTGATGTCGCGTACGCGCTACGAATGGACGCTCTTCGACTTCGCGCTGTGGACGGTCGGCGCCCAGTCCGTACCGGTCTACCCGACGTCCTCGGCCGAACAGGTCTTCTGGATGCTGCACGACGCCGGGGTGTCCGCCGTCGTGGTCGAGCACGAGGACCATGCGATGACGGTCGCGTCGGTGATCGACCGGCTGCCGCAGCTCAAGCGGCTCTGGCAGTTGGACGCCGGTGCGGTGACCGAGCTTGTCGACGCGGGCACCCATGTCGAGGACGAGGTGGTGCACCGCCACCGGCGCGCGGTGATGCCCGAGTCGATGGCGACCGTCATCTACACCTCGGGGACGACGGGACGCCCCAAGGGCTGTGTGATCACGCATGCCAACTTCATGTTCGAGACGGACACCATGGCCTCCCGCTGGGAGTCGGTCTTCCGCTCCAAGCCGGGCGACGAGGCCGCCACTCTCCTCTTCCTGCCGCTGGCACATGTCTTCGGCAGGATGGTGGAACTCGCCGCGGTCCGCGGCCGGGTGAAACTGGGCCATCAGCCGGAGCTGTCGGCGAAGGCGCTGATGCCGGACCTGATGTCGTTCCGGCCGACGTTCATCCTGGCGGTGCCGTACATCTTCGAGAAGGTCTTCAACGCCGCCCGGCGCAAGGCCGAGGCGGAGGGCCGGGTCAGGCCGTTCGACAAGGCCGTGGACATCGCGGTGAAGTACGCCGAGGCGATGGAGGCGCGGGCGTTCGGGACCGGCCCGGGGCCGGCCGCCGGGCTGCGGATGCAGCACCAGTTCTTCGACAAGGTCGTGTACAAGAAGGTGCGCGAGGCGATGGGCGGCCGGATCCGGCACGCCATGTCCGGCGGTTCGGGGATGGAGCGGCAACTCGGGCTGTTCTTCGAAGGCGCGGGCGTCACGGTGTACGAGGGGTACGGACTGACCGAGTCGACCGCGGCGGCCACCGCCAATCCGCCGGAGCGCACCCGGTACGGCACGGTCGGGCAGCCGATCCCCGGCACCACCGTGCACATCGCCGAGGACGGCGAGGTGTGGGTGCACGGCGGCAATGTGTTCGCGGGCTATCTCGGCGACCCGAAGGCCACCGACGCGGTGCTGCGCGACGGCTGGCTGGCCACCGGGGATCTGGGGGCGCTCGACGAGGACGGCTATCTGACGATCATCGGGCGGAAGAAGGAGATCCTGGTGACATCGGGCGGCAAGAGTGTGTCGCCGGCCGGTCTGGAGGAGCGCGTGCGGGCGCATCCGCTGGTCGCGCAGTGCATCGTGGTCGGCAATGACCGGCCGTACGTCGCGGCGCTGGTGACCGTGGACCAGGAATCGGTGGACCACTGGCTGTCCATGCAGAGGCGGCCGCCGATGAGGCCGGAGGATCTGGTACGGGATCCGGACCTGGAGATGGAGGTCCGGCGGGCGGTGGTGGCCGCCAACACATCGGTGTCGCAGGCCGAGTCGATCCGTACGTTCCGGATCCTGGCGCATCCGTTCAGCGAGGAGCACGGTCTGCTCACACCGTCCCTGAAGCTGAAGCGCAAGGCGATCGAGACGGCGTACGCGGCGGAGGTCGACGCGCTGTACCGCTGAGGCACGGCCGTGCCTCAGCG